>JBMHDH010000035.1:0-21192 GCA_049889495.1 Puniceispirillaceae bacterium (SeqCode)
ATTTTTAGTTGTTTTTATATTTTTATTTTTATCCTTTCATTGACTTATTAAGATTGATGACCTAGTTTGACATTATGAACACGCTTGCATTTGACACGCATAAATTTGTGAAAGATTTAACAGGCGCTGGCCTGACTGACAGTGTCGCGGAAGTCTTGGCAAATCATTATGCTAGCTTGTTAAATGATCGCTTGACGACCAAAGAAGATTTGGTGCGGCTTGATGAAAAATTAACTGGTGAAATGCACAATTTACATGATGGTTTAAAGGCTGAAATGTATAATTTGCATGATGGTTTAAAGGCTGAAATGCATAATTTACATGATGGTTTAAGAACTGAAATGCATAATTTACATGATGGTTTAAGAACTGAAATGATTGGGTTAAATGACAACACCCAGAAAGACATAAAAAGCCTGCGAGAGGAAATGCACATCGGATTTGCTGGTATGGAAGAGCGGATAAATAGTCGGATGATGGTTACTGTTTTATCTGCGCAACTTGTCACCATCGTTACCATTTGCACTGTAACAGGGCTGTTGCTGTCTTTTGCCAACTAAACAGGCAAGCAAGGCAGCGTTTTGAAATGATACCACCAGACTGTTTCGCCAAATTCTTATTTTTAAGCCTTTGTCACCACATCAAACTTGTCACCACATCAAACTTGTCACCACATCAAAATAGCGAAACCTAAGCAAAACAGCCCATCACTAGAGGATAGGCAATAGAGGATAGGATAAAATGCCAGAAACCTTTCAAACGGGCTTATGTTCCTGCGGCAAATGCACATTCAGCGTTATGATGCCGCATTATAAATCAGTGGCTTGTCACTGCCTTGATTGCCAAAGACGAACAGGCAGCGCCTTTTCTTTCACCGTCTATTTTCATGAAAGTCATATGAGTTATCAGGAAAAAGATTTTGCCAATTATCAGTTCGCATCAAAGGGTGGCCGCAAAATTATATCCTATTTTTGTGATACCTGCAGCACATCATTATTCTTCAAAGGTGATTTGCAAAATGATCTGGTTGGCGTAAATGCTGGTTGTTTCTTGGACGGCGTTGGCGCATTTGACATTGACCAACAAGTCTATTGTGAGGATAAAGCTGAATTTGTGACCTTAGCTTGTTATGTCGCATTCAAGAAAGGCCCGCGCGTTCTAACAGCCATATAATTTGTTTTCTATCAAATCGCTTCTAAAGTCTGAATAGATCGTGATATCATTTTGGTTAGATATCGAAGATGTGCAGCAAACATCACAGACAGGAGATAAGCATGACTGATAAGCCCTCAATTGGCTTTATTGGGCTTGGCAATATGGGCCAACCGATGGCAGAAAATTTGGCTAAAGCGGGCTATGATGTGACTGGCTATGACGTAGCGGATATCGCTGTGGCAGGTATCACAATGACAGATGAGCCCGAAAAGGCAGCCGCCGATAAAGATATTGTGATTTTAATGTTGCCATCAGATGCCAGCGTCCGACAAGTCACCGCGGCCATCTTGCCTGTGATGGCACCACATGCCATTTTAATCGATTCCTCAACCATCCAAGTAACTGTGGCAAAACAATGTGCTGGCTGGGCAAAAGACGCTGGCATAACCATGCTTGATGCGCCCGTATCTGGCGGCATCGCCGCCGCGGCCGCAGGCAGTTTAACCTTTATGATTGGCGGTGATGAAACAGCTTTTGCCGCCACGAAAGCTGTCTTTGAGGTGATGGGCAAAAAGCTGGTGCATTGCGGGGCGTCTGGCGCTGGGCAAGCGGCAAAATTATGTAATAATATGATTTTAGGCATCACCATGATCGGCACTTGTGAGGCATTTGCGCTAGCTGATAAATTGGATTTGGACCGCCAAACCTTATATGATGTGGTTTCTTCTGCTTCTGGCCAAAGCTGGTCTATGACAAGCTATTGCCCTGCGCCAGATGTCGGGCCGCAAAGCCCTGCTGATAATGATTATAAACCAGGCTTTGCCGCTGATTTGATGTTAAAGGATTTACGGCTTTCCCAAATCGCAGCAGAATTAACACAGACCAATACAGAAATGGGGCGCCTCGCCACGGAATTATACCGTCGATTTGTCGAAGAAGAGGATGGCAGAGGCAAGGATTTTTCTGCTATGTTGCAACGCCTATCGTCTTTATAAAAGGCCATAGATCTTTATTTCGGCACTTCCTATTTGCGGTCTCACCTTATGTCCTTTCTAAAACAAAGCTATGAGAAAGCCCTGACAACAGCTGGCACCAAATTTGCCAGAGGCTTTTTATATGTCTTTTCCTTTTTTGAATCGATCATCATCCCTATTCCCACAGACCCTCTTTTGGCGGCCTGTACGCTGGCAAAGCCAGATAAATGGATCAGAATTGCGCTATTTTGTGCTTTGGCATCTGTGGCTGGCGGCGGCGTTGGTTGGATGCTGGGCGCCTTTGCCACAGATTATGTTATGCAATTGGTTGGCATGTTACCTCCTGCCGTGATGAATGAAGATAAATTCGCCGCTGTTGCAGAAGCGTTTCAAAAATTAGGCCTGCCATTGGTGCTGATCGGGGCTTTTACCCCCTTGCCTTTTAAGGTGATTGCCATATCGGCAGGATTATTCAGCTATCCTTTATTGCCATTTATGGTGATTGCGACATTTGGCCGTATCTCTCGTTTCTTGCTTGTTGCCGCAATGGTCCGTTATCATAAAAATAGCCGCCTGCTTATTAGCCTGATTTCTGTCACTCTGGTTTGTGTGCTTGTAGCTTTTTGGTTCCTAAATTAACTAACAACAGATTGCCTGATTTATGCCAGTCATGACTTTGATCAAAAAAGGAATAGATGATCAGCCTGTGTTATTCGCTGGGGCGGCATCTGGCATTTTGATTATCGCAGCCTTGCTGTTTGAACATGTTGGCGGACTGGCACCATGCAAATTATGCTTAACACAGCGTCTGCCGCATTATGTGATGATTGGCGTTGCGATCATCAGCCTGATCATACCGCGCCCTCAATTTTTATGGCGGTTATTTGGGGCGATGATGCTGGGGCTTACAGCTTTGGTTGGCCTTCAGCATATCGGGGTAGAACAGAAATGGTGGCAAGGCCCGCAAGGATGCAGTGCCAATCTATCAACAGGTACTAGCCTCACAGATCTAACAGACAGCCTATTGGCAACGCCTGTTATTCGCTGTGATGAGATTGCCTGGTCATTATTTGGCATTTCAATGGCAGGGTGGAACTTCATCCTGTCAGCCGCGCTTGCTTTCTTGCTGGTGCGTGCCACTTTTAAAACGAGGACATCACACTAACAAAGATGATGGGTGACAAAGATGGACAAAAAAAGATTAGCTGAATTTCTTCGTGTCAATCACGCTGGTGAACGCGCCGCGCAAACCATTTATAAAGGCCAGCTTGCGGTTCTGAAAGGCCATGAACATGAAGCAGAAATTCAGCATATGATGGAACAAGAAGTTGAACATCTGGAAACCTTTGACCGTCTGTTAAATGATTATCAGGTGCGCCCTTCTGTGTTTGATCCTCTATGGGGCGCGGCTGGATTTGCGCTTGGCGCTGTCACAGCGGCCATGGGCCCAAAGGCGGCGATGGCTTGCACAATCGCCGTTGAAGAAGTGATTGGGGAGCATTATCACAAGCAGGTGGAAGCCTTGCATGCTGCAGATAGTGAGCCGGAATTAAAAGAAACCTTAGCACGGTTTCGTGATGAAGAATTAGAGCACCGCGATATCGCAAGAGATAATAAAGGTGAAGAAGCCTTTGCCTATACAGTGCTTCGTTCGGTTATTCAGACAGGCTGCCGCACCGCGATTAAAGTGGCTGAAAAGCTGTAGCCTTTTCACCCTCTATTTTATCCTGCAGCAATTCAGAATCCCAATAAAGATAATCTCGCCAGCTATGATGCAAATAATTTGGCGGGAAATGCCTGCCGTTTTCTTGCAATTGCCAAACGGTTGGTTCAGCTGGCTTTTGAATAGGATGCATCGCGCAATCTGATGGCAATTTTGCCCCTTTACGCAAATTACATTTGCCACATGCTGCCACAACATTAAACCAGTTGGTACGCCCCCCTTTCGCGCGCGGCACAACATGATCAAAAGTCAGTTCAGATGCTGGCAGACGAACCCCGCAATATTGACAAGAAAATTTATCTCTTAAAAAAACATTAAAGCGGGTAAAGGCAGGATTGCGGCTTTGTGGCACATAATCTTTTAACGCAATAACAGATGGCAATTTAAAGCTTGTGGTGGGGCTATGCACTTCTTGATCATATTCGGAAATGATGGAAACCCGTTCCAAAAACACAGCCTTAATGCTGTCCTGCCAGGACCAAAGAGACAAGGGAAAATAACTTAACGGGCGGAAATCGGCATTTAACACTAAGGCAGGCGGCAAAGCACCTGCATTCAATCCCACACGCATTCCGGCATTCATTCCGGCGTTCATTTTCTGCTCCCCTTTTGACATCTTCTTTTTCAAAAGTGAACCACGCTTCATGATTAAGCGCAACAGCAAATATCAATATGTGGAAAACAAACGCCCCTCACCCACTATATATAGTGGGATGATCAGAAAAAGAGCCTCTTACCCTGTTTTAATAAAGGATATCAGGCCATCTAGCGCAGGCCCATCAATGCCATGCCCCAATTCAGGACGCGTTACAAAATGCACCACATGCCCTGCGGCCTCAAGATGTGATTTGGCTTGTTGGCTTGCTTGAAATGGCACAACCTCATCACGCATTCCATGCGCCAGAAAGATAGCTGGCCTAGCGGTATCTGATGAAGCTTGTGATTTTTGTGGGGCAATTAACGCCCCTGAAAGGCTGGCAAATCCAAAGACAGGTAACCGTCCTGATACGGCCATATGTAATGACATCATGCCACCTTGCGAAAAGCCACCCACCACAATATCCGTTAAAGATAAGCTATGATGTGCCGCAAAATCACAAATAGCTTGTTCAATTTTTTGCGCGATGGCTGCTATCTCTTGCAGGGCTGTTTCAGGATTTTGAAAGAAATCTTGCGTTAATTCAAACCATTGACGCCCCATTGGATTGGCACTGCATAAGTCAGGCGCATCTGGGCACCAAAGCGCACAATCTGGCAAGGACTGTTGCAAGGGACCTGCCAAATCAATCAGATCGCGCCCATCTGCGCCCCAACCATGAAGCAAAATCAGCGCCTTTTTCGCTTCTGTCTCCACTGGCCCAGATCCCACTGGCAAAGATCCCACTGGCCCAGATCCTTCTAGCACAGATCTTTCTGGCATAGATAAAGGGCCAGATAACTCACCAAATTGTTCTCTCATCATCTTATAATACCTTTATCAGCCTGCTGTCTTTGATGTGGCAATCCCTTGCTTGTTACCATAGGGGGGGCTATTGATGAAAGTGGTATCATTTATCACCCGAGGCCAAAAAGAAAGGCCCAAAAAGAAAGGATAAGCTGTCTGTGCAACAGGTTCGATTTGCCCCTAGCCCCACAGGCCTGCTTCATTTGGGCCATGTTTATTCTGCGCTTTATGCGTGGCACGCCTGCGGCAAGTCACCAAAGCATTTCCACCTTCGTATCGATGATCTCGATCATACAAGATGCCGTGACCATTTCATTGACGCCCATATCACCGATTTGCAATGGCTTGGCATCAGCTGGGCGAACACCCCTTTGCGGCAATCAAATCGACTGAACCGCTATCAACAGGCACTGAAATCCTTGCAAGAGCGAAATCTGATTTATCCCTGTTTTTTATCTCGTAAAGAACTCAATGAGATCTTATCCGCACCGCAAGAGACAGGCAGATTAAAAACTGCCCTGCCAGATGATGAGAAAACCAAACGTGAAGCACAAGGCAACCAGCCAGCCTGGCGACTTGATATCGAACGCATCAAAAAAGACCTGCCCGAATTGCGCTGGCATGATCAACAAAAAGGCACACAAATCATTGATATTGAAATGATGGCAGATGTGGTTATTGCCCGCCGTGATATCGGCGCATCCTACCATCTGTCTGTTGTGTTGGATGATTATGATTCTGGCATCACATTGGTGACAAGAGGGCATGATTTATTTGACCAAACCGCCATTCACCGCCTGTTGCAGCACCTGCTTGATTTGCCAACCCCGCTTTATGATCACCATGCACTGATCACAGATGAAGCGGGCAAGAGATTAGCCAAAAGAGATGATGCGCGAAGCCTATCGCATTATCGCGAAACAGGCTTAACACGTGACGATATTCTGGCAATGTTACCCTTTTAAAAAGGCTCTTTAGATCACTTGATTAATTTTTTCTAAAATAAATAAAAAATAGTTTGACACTTACAGGAAAAGGCTATATGTATCGCATCGCACAATGAATTTTTTGTGTTTCCTCCCTATACTCGGTCGTGAGTCCGCTCACGACCCTTTTTTTGTCTATATTTTGTATTAATATCGATTTGGGAACACATTGTTTCTAAATCGTGAACAATTTTATATGCCATTTTATTGTGCGTTGCACAATTTTTCAAAGCATTCATTGTCGATTAATCTGGTCTTGCCCAAATGGGCCGCCACAAGCAGGCGGCTATTGGCCGATACATTTGTCACATATGTCAAATCATCTGGCGCGCACCATGCGATATAATCAACTGACGCAAATCCCGCGGTTAAAAGTGTTGCTTTTGCCGTCTCGCAGGCTTGCGGCACGGGCATGCCGTCTGATACCGCCGCCGCACAATCACGCATGGACTGATACAAAATTGGCGCGATAACACGCTCTTCTTGGCTGAGATAAAGATTACGCGATGATTGCGCCAACCCGTCTTGGTCACGCGCTGTGGGACAGGCTTGAATTTCAATCGGCAAATCAAAATCACGCACCATTTGCTTAATCACACAAAGCTGTTGAAAGTCTTTTTCACCGAAAAACGCCATATCAGCTGGCACATGCGAAAATAACTTCATCACAACAGTGGCAACACCAGTGAAAAACTGAGGTCGCATTTCGCCTTCAAATGGCAACGCCGCGCCAGCTGGCACAATTTTAGTCGCATCATCTGGGCCATATAAGGACAAGGGAGCATAGACAGATACAGGCAAACCCATAGCGTCTAATTTTGCGCAATCAGCCTCAAAAGTACGAGGATAATCATCTAGATCTTCATGGGCTGCAAATTGTGCGGGGTTCACATAAATCGACACCACAATATGATCTGCTTTTTCAGATGCCCGTCTTACCAAAGATAAATGGCCATCATGTAAACCGCCCATAGTTGGAACAAATGCCACCGTCTGATTTTCAGCCCTTAATTGTGTCACATGGGCGCGGATCTGTTCTTTTTGCCGAAATATCATCATCAGACAAGACCCCTAGCGCTTCATGAAACATTCTTTTTCAGAGGGAAAGGCACCAGAGATGACATCATCACGATAAGCCGCCACCGCATCATCGATGGCGCTTGATAAATTGGCATATTTACGAACAAATTTCGGTGTAAATTTATCATAGATACCAATCAAATCATCTGACACAAGGATTTGTCCATCACAAGCAGGAGAGGCACCAATACCGATTAACGGTACCGTTGCGGCGGCTTGTAATTTACGAGCCACCTGTTCCACAATGCATTCTGCCACAATCGCAAAACACCCTGCTTGTTCCAACGATTTCAGATCATCAAGCAATTGCGCTTCTTCGATGGAATCTCGCCCTGTGACACGAAAGCCATCTGGGCTTGTGACTTGTTGTGGCAAAAGCCCAATATGGCCCATCACAGGTATGCCTGATTTCACAATGGCCGCAATATGCGGGGCAAGCGCAATACCGCCTTCTAATTTCACCGCATCTGCGCCAGTTTCAGACATAATACGGGCCGCGCTATCAACCGCGCGATTGGCTGAATCTTCATAAGATCCCTCTGGCATATCAACCACAATCACAGCTTCAGAGGCGGCTTTGCGTACCGCTTTGCCATGGCGGCACATCATATCAAGCGTTGCGGTGCGTGTGGTCTCTTCGCCATACACCACCATTGCCACAGAATCCCCCACAAGGATCAGGTCACAATGCTTGTCAAGCCGCGCGCCCATGGATGCGGTATAGGCCGTCAGGCAGACAATCTTTCGTTGCCCCTTCAGCGCTTGAAATTCCGTTATTTTTGACAAATGACCATCCTGTCAGAATTACCAAAGAAGAATATGTGCTTGGCTGGTCTTTTCGAGATCAGCTTTTCTTTTTTCGGCCGAATAATTCAAGCCGATGATCCACCAATTCATAGCCCATTTTTTCTGCGATTGCCACTTTCATAGCCTCAAGAGCTTCATCATAAAATTCGATCACCTCACCTGTTTCAATATCAACCAGATGTTCGTGATGATCCCCTGCTTCTTCATAACGTGCGCGCCCATCGCCAAATTCCAGACGCTCAATCACACCAGCTTCTTCCAGCAATTTGACAGTGCGATAGACTGTTGCAATGGAAATAGTATCATCTTGTTCCACAGACCGCCGATATAGCTGATCCACATCAGGATGATCTTCGGCTTCTTCAATGACTTTGATGATAATCTGACGTTGCAGAGTCATACGGATATTCTGCGCTATGCATTTATCTAGCAACGAAACTGCCATATGTATCCTCCTGCCTAATTCTGTCTTTAGTTATAAACAACAAAGGCAATGAATTCATCCGTTTTCTTTTGCGGCAACATATGACAGGTTAGAATTGGGGAAAAGCAGCAATTCCAGACGCAAAAAATGTTGGCGAAATTTAAAAGGGGGGTGAATAACATGCTGAAAACCGTGCAACAGCAAACCATTCAACAAAACGCCACAGCTGGCATGCTGTTAATGATCGCAGGCATGGCAATCTTGCCAGGTCTTGATGCCTGCGCCAAATGGCTTGGCCAAACCTTACCTGCCTCACAAGTATCAGCGGGGCGGTTTCTGATTCAAATGGGATTATTGACTCCCCTCTTATATGTGATGGGAAGACGCCTATATTGGCATTTATTTTCAGCATCAGAATTGGCCCGCGGCATCTTGCTTGCCCTTGCAACCTGGTTGTTTTTTCTGGCGTTAAAATCACTTCCTATGGCAGAAGCCATTTCGATCTTTTTTGTAGAACCGATGATCTTAACATTGCTGGCAGCGGTGATGCTTGGCGAAAAAATCAGACGTCGGCGGATCACAGCCATTATCATTGGATTTTGTGGGGCAATTATCGTTATTCAACCAAGCTTTGATCTGTTTGGATGGCCTGCATTATTGCCGCTTGGTACCGCCTTTACCTTTGCGCTTTATATGATTATCACGCGAAAAGTGGCGCAACAAAAACACCCAGTGGAAGCGCAAATTGCGATGTCAATTTATGCGTTGTTAACCATTACCATTTTATCACTATTTAATCAGGCAACTGGCATTGAGGCCACCTTGTGGCGGCTGCCAAACCAGACCGAAATTCTTGTCATTATTTTATTAGGCACCATTGCCACAGCTGGTCATTTAATGGTTGTATTTGCCTTGCAAAGGGCGGATGCTGGTATGTTAGCACCCTTTCAATATCTAGAAGTGGTGGTGGCCTCATTGCTTGGCTTTTTGATCTTTGGAGATGTGCCAAAGACAAGCACCATTTTTGGCGTCGCCATTATCATCGGCTCTGGCCTATATCTGATCCATCGCGAAAGGCTGGCTGATCAAAGTGATCGCTAACAACCCTAAAAAGGGCAAAAAAAAGCAATTATTGCGGATTTAAGAACCGTTTTTTACGCTTGATATACGCTATACAAGATAATGGTAATGAAATGAGATAAAGGCTGGCCATCAAAATATAAGCCACCCAAGGTTGCGCCACCAAGGCGGCCGCAAACATCGCAACAATCGCAAGCACAGGCAGGGCCCAACGCGACGGAATGCGTAATGATTTCCCCGCAAAGGTGGGCAAGGTGCTAACCGCCCCAACCCCACAAGCGATCAGCACAGATGACACAAAAGGCGCGGTGCGCATCATCTCAATTTCCCAATGGCTGTAGATCACAATCGGCAATAACACCAACAATCCAGCCGCTGGACTTGGCAGACCTGTGAAGAAATCTTTGGCATATTCTGGTTTATCTGGCAGCTCAGAATCAAAGCGCGCCAAACGCAAAGCAATACACACAATGTAAAATAATGTCGCGGCCCATGCGATATTGCCATGATCTTGCAAGGCCCATAAATAAATGCATAAGCCTGGGATCACACCAAAAACAACCACATCTGACAGGCTGTCTAGGGCAGCACCAAAAGAGCTTGTCACGCGCAATAAGCGTGCCATGCGGCCGTCTAGGGCATCGAATATCGCAGCCAATACAATCAACGCAATCACCGCATCCCATTTTGCAGCCCAGGCATAGCGCAACGCTGTTAGGCCTGAAATCAAAGCCGCAATGGTAATAATATTGGGGATCATCCAGCTGGTCGAAACTTGGATGCGAAACCGACGTTGCTTTGCGCTCACCTTTCAATGCTCCCATCAGGTTCTTGTGTCACATTGGTTAAATCAGCGATCAAGGTTTCGCCAGCAACACATCTTTGACCAATCAAGACCGTCACATTGGTATCAAGCGGCATCCAAATATCAACACGCGACCCAAAACGAATAAGGCCAAAGACCTGACCAGCTGACAGGTGATCTGACACTTTGGCATCACATAAAATGCGGCGTGCGACAAGACCAGCAATTTGCACAATGGCGATCTTGGTTTTCTTTTTATTATCCACTTCCATCGTCATCGCAAGACGTTCATTATCCGTGCTGGCCTTATCAAGGCTGGCATTCACAAATTTGCCTTTGCGATACAGGATATCTGTGACCTTACCAGCGATTGGCGCGCGGTTTACATGGACATCAAACACATTCATGAAAATGGCAACACGGCGATATTTGCCTTCTGGCAAATTCATTTCGGCTTCAGGTTCTGCTTCTCCAATCGCAATGACACGGCCATCTGCTGGGGCGATCAACCAGCCTTCTTTTTGCGGGGTGACACGAACAGGATTGCGAAAGAAATAAACACACCACAAAGTCAAGGGCACACCAATGACCGCAAATAAGGCATAATAGCTGGTAATCACAGCGGTAATCACAGCAAATAACGCGATAAAAGGCCAACCCGCAGGATGGATGGGTACTAACATTTCTTCGCGAATGGCGCGGTAAATATTCATGACCAAAACTTTCACATGATAATGCGTGCGGCATGAGGCCGACATGCGTCACGCCATTATATAAAGAAAAACAACCAAATGCGCAATTAAGATAGGGATGAAAAGGGCGAAGATTTGCTATCACTTGATAAAAAGCGCCCTGATCGCATCACTTTAGGGTGCGGCGGATTTTAACCCTCTTTTTTACGCCAGCCCTCTTTTGCGCAACTCTTCTCTTTTGGCCTGCAAAGCAGAAGCCTTTAAAATTCTGGCCTCTGGTACACCCAATACAAAGACCTTCTTATCTGGTGCTGATTGATTTGGCATCTCATCTAATGGCATCTCATCAGAGTGTGATACATCACCAGCCATCGCAACAGAAGCGGCAAAATCAGGCGCTTCAAACGGCACACCAAAATCGCCAGTTGCCCCAAAATCAGATGTTGGCGCATCAAAAGACGGGCTTGCTAGTGCGGCATCATCTGCGCCTGACACAACATCAGCTGACACAACATCACCTGATATAGCATCATTTGATAATAAATCATCAATCAGCTGATCATCTGGTACCTCATCTGGCATCTGATTTTGCACCTGATTTGGCATTTGCCCCATAGCATCTTGCGGCATCATTTCCTGCGGCATCATTTCTTGTGGGGGCATCTCTGGTGCCATCATTTCCTGCGGCATCATTTCTTGCGGCGCAGCGACCGGCAGGGGTGCCACAGGCGCCATCGCCATTGAAACCTCACATAATTGGCAGTCTTTCTTTTGACCTTGGGCAGGAAAGACAGCTTGTTGGCCTTGCACAAATTGCATGAATTCATGCGCCACCTGCTCGCCAGTCAAAACAGCCTCACGCTCCCATGGGCGCTGATCCCATTCGATATGATCAATCACACCTTGCTTTTTACCAAGCCATTTGGCGTGATACGCAAGCTGTTTTTCACCGTTAATTTTCTGTTTTTTTGAAGTGATGTGATAGCGGTTATTCACAATTTGCGACAAATGCACCAATTCATGCATCATTTGGGACAATGCCATTTCAAAGCCTTGCGCAACATTCACAGTGAAATGAAAATGATATTTGGCAGCTTTCATAAGGCCAGGCTTTGCCATTAACTGGTCTCTTGTTACTGCCATGGCAGGCTGGATACCGCTAACCTCAACCACAATATGCAATTTCTTTTGCTGCTTGGCTGAGAAAAACCGTGACAGCGCAAATTTCCCCGCTAAGCGAAGCAATTCGGTTTCAGCATGTCTGTTATCAATGGCAACAACATCAATCATCATATGGCTTTCTTAATATTCACGAACCTATCAGACCAATCTGTGGCATTTCTTCTGTTTCTTTACATAACCAGTTATGAATATTTGAACATATTTATGGTGAAAAAACCACCAGCCTTTTTGTCTAGCTTTTTACGTTATCCAGATGGTGCAAGCCTATCTTACTAAAGATTGCCTCTTCCCTGCCCTGAAAGATTCTGCTTTTAGATGAAACAAAAAACCTGTTGAGGGTAGACAGATGGACGAATTTTTTTAAACTAATTAAGCATAATATAATAATAAGGTGGACAATGCCGTGAATTTAAGCGATTTTTACGCTAGAATTCACAGAGGTTACAGTGTTCCGGACGCTGTAAACGATATGGGGAGAGTTTTGATGAAAAAATTAAAAGGCCTATCGATTGTAGCGATTGGCTGTGTTGCCGCAAGTTACGCACTAGCTGGTGGATTGCCAACTGATGATGACAAAGCAGCTGCGACTGCTAAAGCCGCGTCACAGACTGAAACGACAACGGCCTCAGCGTCAAACAGCAACACCCAAACCGAATCAGCAAGCACCAATACATCTGACCAAGGCGCATCTGACCAAGGTACATCTGATCAGGGCACTTCTGATCAAGGTGCAACCGCAACTGGTTTTATCGCCATCGAAGATGATCCGCTTGTGGTTGATGTATCTGCCATCATGGATGATGACGGCATGGGCAATATTCAGGTGCAGTGGCAAATCTCAGATAATGGAATTTCATGGCGCAACTTGCCTGGTGTCATCCAGCAATCATTCACCCCGCGTGAAGAGCATGTAAATAAAGTATTGCGCGTTCAGATCTCATATGTTGATGGCCAAGGTAATCTTGAAACCATTATCAGCCCACCATCTGAGCCAGTACAGAATGTCAATGACCGTCCATCAGGTTCACCCATCCTGTCAGGTAATGCACGTGAAGATGATGCGCGTGTTGTCGATACCAGCTTGGTCGCTGATGAAGATGGCATTGGTAACTTTGATATCATTTGGCAGCGTTCAAGCACCAAGACCGATTGGCAGGCTTTCCCTGAAGCGGTTGGTGATGTGCTTCGTTTGACACAAAGCCATGTCGGCTATAGCTATCGCGCTGTGATGTCTTATGTTGATTCGCACCAAACAAGAGAGATTTTGATCACAAACCCATCTGAGACTGTTGAGAATGTTGATGATCCAGTCGAAGGGGAAGTGGTTGTCAAAGGGGATGCGTCTGAAGGGGCGACTTTGACATCAGAATCGCTTGGCTTGTCAGATGAAGATGGCATTGCCAGCTTGTCAATCACATGGGAAGCATCACGTGATGGCCGTTCATGGCGCGCCATTGAATCAACTGCACAATCACGCAGCCTATATCTTGGCCAAGATTTGGTTGGCAAACAGGTGCGCGCAAGAGCGTCATTGGTTGACACATTTGGTGTTGAAACCATCATCTATAGCCAAGCCACAAACACAGTGAAAAATGTGAATAACAAGCCGCAAGGCAAGATCTTTGTGCGCCGCGTTGGCAATAGCTAGGCGCGCGATAGACATCACACGCGCCTTTTGGCTGTAAAGGTTAGCGTCGCAAAAACTGAGGGATTTTTTCTTTAAAGGGGAAAAATCCCTTTTTTGCATGCGGCCAACACATATCATCATAGCCGCGCCGCACCTCATTTATTGGCAGCTGAATGCCACGCAACGCATCAGCCCAATATCCCACAGGCTGATAGGCCATCACAAAATGATCTGCACCTGTGCGATCAAGCAAATCAGCCATCTGATCCGCTAATGTCTCTTTGTTAAGATCACTTTTATGATGATCAATCTGATAATGCGTTTCTGCCCGCGCACAGGCATCCGATACCCCATCGCTATCAGCTTGTTGAACCGCAGGCGCGCGATGTGCCCCACCAAAGGAGGTCGGCAGACTGGCAACCGCCACGGGCGGCGTGATCATAGCCAGCGTCTCTGGGTGACAATCTTCTGGGGTGATTAACAATAACGGCTTATGGCCTGTTGCCAAACGCGGCTCTGCAATAACAGAGGCAGGCGGATTTTCAGGGCCTGCAATCGCCGCCACATCTTCTTGTAATTCGCCATAAGGGGCAAAACGGCCATTGGTGAAACTGTCAATATTATCAGCTCTGGCGGCATAGGCTTTGCCTCTGGTTTGCAGGCCAGCGACCCACCGCCACCCCAAGGTGTTTGAAGCAGGGCATCCATCTTTTAAATGCGTCATAAACAAATGCGCGCCAGCTTGCCATGGCAGGTTGAATGTGTGAATCCAAATAGACGCAAACCACATTCTGGCATGATTATGAAGGTAATTGGTGGTGATTAATTCCGCATGCCACGCATCAAAACACGCAATCCCTGTCTTGCCAGCCAAAGCCGCATCAAGCCTTTCACTATCCCGAAACCCTGATTGTGTCACAGATACATAATCGTGCCATAGGCTAGGCCGCATTTCCAACCAGCCTTTCCAATAAGTGCGCCAATAGACCTCTTGGATAAATTTTTCAGCCCGCGCAAAAGGATGATGGGCCAACACCTCAGCAATCACCTCTTCTTCGGTAATCGTGCGCCTGCGCAACGCCGCAGACAGGCGTGAGACCGCATCATGATAGCCCATGCCATAATCATAATTTCGTTTTTTGGCATAGGCTGAGCCTGCCTCTGGAACAAAGGCGTGCAAACGGTCAAGCGCATCAGCGCGGGTCACAGGAAACATCTCTTACCTCTTGGCCAATAATGATGATTTCATAAAATGCAAGGCACCAGCTTGGCTGAATGCCGCGTTTTTGGCGCCTCATAATACCTCTATGACATCCATACGAAGCCAAGTGATTTTCGGCGCATAACAAGCACAAAAAAAATCGCTTTGTGAAAAAATGAATCTGCGTAATACTGTATATAGTATGACTTACATGATGAAGAATACTACAGATAGTGATAATGCGCCGCAGGATGCCAAAGCGGCCTACGATCTTCCTCAGCTATCACATCCTTATAAACATCTGCTGTTAACAAAGGAGTTGTATCATGCGACCTCATGATCACGAGCGCGCCTTAACAGGTGCCGTTATTCCATTTGCACCACGCAAAACAGATGAGGGGCCGCAAGTGTCCACCATTGTGGCACTTGTTGCTGTGTCAGTTTTGCATAACCAAGACGAAACAGCAGAAGATAAGCTGGCAGACCTGATCGAACAGTCAGGCCAAGCAGAGATCATCGAAGTCTCAGACGCCTTTGGCGAAGGCGGCGTTTATGAGGCAAGCGATGCTTTACCCCCTATTCCTTCTGCCTCAAATGATAACAGCTTAACGAGCGTCAAACGATAAACGGCTATTTTATTTGCCGCATCTTTTTTGACTTACTTGATGGGCGAATATGACCTTGCTGTCTTGTAAGGCTTTCCCTTTCGCCTAGAAGTGATTATGGTCGCATCATGTATGATGTTTTGATCCTTACCATTCCTTTTTTTGGCATTGTTGCCCTTGGTGCTTTTTCGCGCGCCATTGGATTTTTTGATGCTGATATGGGCCTGAAACTAGCACGATTTGCTTTTTATTTCGTTCTGCCCCCTTTTTTATTTTTATCGATTACCGCCGCGCCTGTTGAAGAATTATTCAATTTAAACTTTTTGCTACGTTATGAAATTGCCACCATTACCATGCTAGGCATCACAGGCATTGCCTCTGCCTATCTGTTTGGCTTTCGCGGGATTAAGCGTGGTTTATATGGGTTAAATGCCGCCTATCCGAATGTCGGCTATATTGGCGTGCCGTTAAGCTTGATGGCTTTTGGTAACGATGCGATTTTGCCATTGGCCATGATCCTGTCAATTGACACCATTATTTTAATGGTTATGACAGCTTGTTTTTTACGCAATGATGGCACAAACGCTTTTTGGAGCTCTTTGCAACATACGCTGAAACAATTGGCCAAGAACCCGCTTATTTTATCAGCTTTCTTAGGTATATTATGGGCGTTATCTGGCCTACCCGTACCCGTCATTGCCGAGCGGTGGTTGTCGATGTTATCAGGGGCCGCAGCACCAGCTGCGCTTTTTGCGCTAGGCATCACCCTTTATGGCAGCAATTTAAAAGGCGCAGGCCTAGAGCTTGGCCTGTTAAGCCTTGCCAAATTGATCATCCATCCTGCTTTGATGGTGTTGTTATTTTACAAAGCAGAAGGCATTAACCCTGTTTGGATCCAGACGGCGATTTTATCTGCTGCTTTGCCAATTGCCGCAAATGTATTTGCCATGGCACAATATTATCAAATTTACGCAGAAAAAACCGCTGGCGCGATCATGCTATCTACCATTTTGGCAAGCATTTCGACACCAGCGGTCATTTATTTATTATATCAATTTTATTGATCTGATGGTATGGGCCGCCTGTGTCCGCGGCCCGAGACCCTAACTATCACACGTATTGTGATAGACGCTTATTTTGATAAACGTTTCCAGGCCAATGGCAAAAGCGCACCAGCTAGGGCGATTTTCAGCACATCACCATAAATAAAAGGATACAACCCAAATTGTAGGCCTTTTTCAAATGACCCCACAATGTTTGATAGCCATGCCACGCCAAAGGCATAGATAACAAGATTGCCGATGATCATGGCAAGCGCAGTTGTCTGCCATGTTTTGCCCCAGCCTTTTTCAGCCAAAGTGCCAACCACAAAGGCAGCCGCTAGGAAACCAAATAAATAACCACCTGTTGGACCAGCCATGTAAGCGAGACCAGCGCCACCTGCAAAGACAGGAAGGCCCATGGCACCTTCAGCCAAATAAGCAAAAATGGTCAAAGCACCAAGACGTGCGCCATAAGTCATGCCAATCAGCAAAATAATCATTGTCTGCATTGTCACAGGCACGGGGTAAAATGGCACTTTAATGTGCGCTGACAAAGCCAATAAGGCGGTGCCACCCATGATAAGCGCAATTTTCTGAACAAGAGATAGACCAGTTTCTGCATTATTCGCGCCGAATACTGATGGCAAAAGCGGTGTTGATGGCGTTGTAGATAGAATGGCCATTGATGGGTGCTCCTTTATCGTAACACTAATAGGACTAGATTTAAGTCTTCCGTGTTACTTATGTAGCGAAAATTACATCATAGTGCAAATCTGTATGACGCAAATCTGTATGGGGCGAAACTGTTGATAGATTTCACAAAGTGACGTTTATTTGCTACAACAGCGCAAATTGTCAGATAGTATCGCGCAATCGGCAAAAAACTAGGGATTTAAAGAGATAGTCATGCTTGAGAAGCTTTTTGCATTAAAAGAGAATAACACAACCATCCGTACTGAAATTGTGGCTGGCCTTTCCACCTTTTTGACCATGTCATTTATTATTGCGGTTAATCCTGGTATTTTATCTGATGCTGGCATTGATTTCGCAGCTGCCTTTATGGCAACGATTATTGCCACGGTTGTGGGAACATTGATCATTGGGCTTTATGCTGGCTGGCCTGTTGCTGTGGCACCTGGCATGGGGCTGAATGCCTTTTTCACCTATGCGGTTGTGCTTGGCTATGGCTTTACATGGCAACAGGGCCTCACAGCGGTGTTGGTCTCATCTGTATTATTTTTGCTGTTTTCCCTCACAAAGATCCGCGCTTGGTTGATTGAATCAGTGCCGCAAGCATTGCAAGCCGCCATCACGGCGGGTATCGGTTTATTCTTGGCCGTGATTGGCCTGACAGGTGCTGGCATCATCGTCTCTAACCCAGACACGATCATCGGCATTGGCGCGATCAGCTCACCTGAATTTTTGCTTGCCATTGGCGGTTTGATCTTGATTGCAGGGCTTGAATATCGCGGCATTAAAGGCGGTATCTTATTTGGCATTTTGGCCATTTCTGCCATTGGCTGGATCGCAGGGCTTGCGCCATTTGGCGGCATTGCCAGTGCCCCACCCGTGGCAAGCGCCGCCTTCCAGCTTGATTTTTCGGCTATCACCTCACCTGCGTTTTTATCGGTTGTGTTTGTGATGTTATTTGTCGATTTCTTTGACACAACAGGCACTTTAACTGCGATCTCTGAAATTGCAGGCAAACGCAAAAAAGATGGGTCGATCGAAAACCTTGATAAGGCCGTTGTCGCTGATACCTCAGCATCCGTGATTGGCGCCCTAGCTGGCACATCCAATATGACAACCTATCTTGAAAGTGCCGCTGGCATCAAAGCAGGGGGGCGCACAGGCCTGACCGCTGTTGTAATCGCATTGCTCTTTGCCAGCTGTATGTTCTTTGAACCGCTTTTTGCCTCAATCCCCGTCTTTGCAACCGCACCAGCTTTGATTTTTGTGGCCGCCAACTTCCTATCATCGTTAAAGCGCGTGAATTGGGATGATCTAAGCGAGGCTGTGGCGGTTCTTGTCACAGTGCTTGTGATGCCTTTGACCTTTTCGATTGCCGCAGGGATTGCCTTTGGCTTTATCACCTTTGCCGCTATGAAACTGATTGCTGGCAAATCCAAAGAGGTATCTGCTGGCCTATGGACAATCATCTTATTCGCCACAATTTGGCTATATTTGAGCGCATAATCATAGCCGCAACATTACAATAGCATCATTTGGCGTTATGAAAAAGTCATTGACGCCAAAGATACAGCAGTTTAATCGGATAAACGGCTAGATAAGACTTCATGTTACCTGATTGATTGGTCTGATTGAAATAGATAAAGAAGGCTGTGGGTGATGTGCCACCCACAAAAATGAGATGAGCCAAACAGAACCGTTACAACATAATGAAAATTCTGTTCCGATCTTTTCTTTTGCAGATGCGGAATTAGGGCCTATATCAAATGCCTGTATCAGATTAATTGAAAAATTAACTGGCCAGCCACTGATTAAAAAAATCTATCTTGATTATGTAGAAGAAGACCGCCCAGATCAGTATTTCTGGCAAGATGCGCTGAAACGGTTAAAGTTGACTCTGGTCGTCAAAAAAGAACCAAATGCAGACATTCCAAAAACAGGACGTTTATTGATCATTGCCAATCACCCTTTTGGTGTGATTGATGGTCTTGCGCTTTGTGCCATGGTCTCAGCTGTGCGCCAAGATTACCGCATCATCACGCACCGTGTCTTACGCCAAGCCCCAGCCGTTATGAACAACATCTTGCCAATTGATTTTGACGAAGATGAAAAAGCGTTACGCAATAATTTGCAAACGCGAAGAGACGCCATGAAACATCTGAAAGATGATGGCGTGGTGATCATCTTCCCCGCAGGGGCCATTTCACTGGCGCCGCATTTTGTGGATAAAGCGATTGATACAGAATGGAAAACCTTTGTTGGGAAAATGGCATCTGTGCCAGATACCACCATCTTGCCATTTCATTTTGAAGGCAGGAATTCATTTATGTTCCAAATAGCACGCCGCATCAGCCAAACCTTAGGCTATGCGCTGATGTTCCGCGAAATTAAAAAACGCATGGGTTCCACCCTGCCCGTGACGATGCGCCAACCCATCTCGTCAAATGATTTGCAGCATCTAAATGACCGCAGTGAAGTAACGGATTATTTACGTCAAAAAACCTATGGCGCAAAGAACGAGAATTAAAAGCGCGCGCAAAACGCACAGCTTTATTCTAATTTTTTGTCATCTCTTCTTCTTGAATATAAGGCTGTAACATAAGCCTTAGCAGGCCGAGATCGCGGCATAGCAAATAGGTTTTATCCTGATCAGAAGAGATGGGAGATAGCGATAGCTGATCACCCACCGCCTGATTTGACGAGGATACAAGCCCGCCCATTGCCAATTCTTGTCCATCAAAGGGCCATAATAAGCCGCTTGTTCTGGCAAAGGTAATCGGCTCTAGCGGCAGGATGCTGACACGGCTATCTGTTTTGGTCTCTGCCAAAAGATCACCTTTATGACAAGTGATTACCTCATCCGCATTGATCACAATCAAGGGCGCGCGATCATGGTATTTTTTCATAATATGCATATTGGCAAAGCTGTGATCAAATCGTTTACCAAAGATGCCAAAACAAAAAAATAAAGGGGCCTCAACGCTGTAAAGGGCCTTTTCAAAATCAGTGCTATCTTGTTCGGTGATATGCACAATTTGATCTGCGGCCTCTTCAATTAAGGTCTTATCCACACTATCGCAATCACCAATGACAAGATCAGCCTTCAGACCTAGCGCGGCCGTAATCTGTAAGGCCCCATCAAGCGCGATAACAGGAAATGTGGCTGCCAATTTAACAAGCCACTCTTCATGAACCTCGCCTTGTCCAACAATGATGACAGGGGTATGAAAGCGCATAACCTTACTCACTCAATCCAATAAAAGCCCAAAGCTCTCTTTTTGATCTTATCACAAAGATCTCCCAGAAAGCTTCAGGCTTTTTTTAACATATCCTATGGCGTGCGTTTATTTTTCACGAAACGCAACAGATGTCGCCTTTTGAATCGGTGATAAAATATAATCTAGCACCGTGCGCTTGCCGCCAATGATATCAACCGTGACTTGCATGCCAGGCACAATATCGGCCTCAGCATCCACATTCGGGAATTTGACATCATCTATTTCGATCAAGGTTTCATAATAAGGCGGAATATTCTGCTCTTCTGTGGTGTTGCTTGCCACATGAATCACATAGCCTTCCAATGCCCCATAACGCGCCACATCATAAGCAGATAACGAAATACGCGCCAATTGCCCAATCGAGACATCTGCCACATCTTGCGGCAATAACCGCGC
>JBMHDH010000036.1:0-4931 GCA_049889495.1 Puniceispirillaceae bacterium (SeqCode)
AATGTCTGTTTGATAGCTTGATGTGCTGGATCATCAAACAGATTCTGAATTTCATCAGGATCAGAGGCTAGATCATACATCTCCCCTGCTTGTGACTGCAAATCAATGGTCAATTTGTGCGTCTTGGTGCGCACTGTGCGCAGACTAAGACCGACCCCTGCTCTGGTAGGCAGCAACTCCCATTCATTCATGGCATAATCACGCGATGCGTTATCACCTTCAACTAATGGGCGCAATGTCTCGCCATGTTGGGTTTGTAATGCTTTGGCACCGCCATAATCAAAAAAGGTCGGGCCAAGATCAAGCGTTGAGACAGGCTCATCAACTTTTTTGCCTTTTGGCACATTTGGGCCACGCACAATCATCGGCACGCGCAACAAGCCATCATAATGCATAGGGCCTTTCAAAATCAGCCCATGATCACCAAGCCAGTCCCCATGATCAGAGATATAGATAACAATCGTATTATCCGCGATCCCCATTTCATCTAAAGCCGTCAGGATACGCCCAACATTATGGTCGATAAGGGCAATCTGGCCATAAGTGTTGGCAATAATTTCGCGTAGCTGGTCATCTGATTGCTCGGGGATACGGCTATAAGATTTGCGAATTTCAGCCCCTTTCTTATCGCCTGTTGGCTCTGCGGTTAGCACTGCCTCATGCCACCAAGGCCTACCTTCAAAGGAACGCTTTCGGTGTTTGGGAAGATCAACATCCTTTGGGTCATGTAACCTTGACCAAGGTTCTGGCGCATCAAAGGGATGATGCGGATCAGGAAAACTAACCCACGTGCAAAATGGGTCTTCACCTCGTCCGTGTTTTAGCCATTCAATCGCACGATCTGCTGTCCAACTTGTATTATGCCACGCCACTGGCAGCTGTGAGTGCCATGTTTGCGCCGCGCCTTTGGTATCGCCGCCATTCTTTTGATAGAGGGTATTCTTCTCATCGCCTCGCCCATCTGCATAAAACCAACGTTCATAATGCTGGCCATGAGGTGGCTTTTCAGGCAAGAACCAATTATGCCCCACTAACATCATTTCCACATGATTAAACCCCATATAAGGCCCAAACCAGCTATCTGGATAATCGGCTGATGACTGCAGGCATTCTGGCGTGCCAGTTGGCGCAAATGTGTGAAAGGTGGAAAAATGCGCCTTGCCAAAAAAGGATGTTTCATAGCCAGCTGCAGCCATCGCTCCTGCAAATCCTTTTTCGCCAACCTCAGGTTCAAGATCAATGCCATTATCATGCACACCATGGGTGCGGCATAGCTGGCCTGTCAGAATAGAGGCTCGTGCTGGCTGGCACACAACGGTAGGCGTGATACAGTTCGAAAAATGTGTCCCATCAGCTGCTAGCTGATCAAGATGAGGGGTCTTAATATTGCGGCCCTGAAATCCAAAACAGTCTGCGCGATGCTGGTCTGCTGAAATCAGAAGGATATTAGGACGTGTCATGATTTTGACTTTCTTAAATTATAGATAATAACAAATACCGCCAGCGCAACAAACAGGGCGGCTATTGGGCTTTTCAACAAGAAAAAAGGATCGGCGCCTGTTGCGGCAAAGGCCTGACGTGCAGTGGCTTCAAGATTGCCACCAAGGATAAAGGCAATCACAAATGGCAAAGGAGACATTCCCATCCGCCGCATCAAATACCCCAATAGGCCAAAAAATAGAGTAATCCAAACAGCAAGCATCGATGTTTCTTGAACATAGATAGCTGTGATGGTCAGCAACAACACCACAGGTAATAATTTGGATTTCGGGATAAGTGCCATCACCCCAACCCAACGCATAAACACCCCACCAATAGTCCAGTTCAGCGCATTAGCCACAAACATGGTGGTAAATATCCCAAAAGCAATTACCATTTCAGGATTCATCGGACTGTCACCAATCCCACCTTCGAGCTTGAATACAGATGGGCCAGGATTAAAACCGCCGATAGAATCCATTGCCAAAATCAGAAAGACAGCCGCCGCATTTCCCGGAATACCAAGTGAGAGAACAGGGATCAAATTTGCACCTGAGACCGCGCTATTGGCAGCTTCGGTTGCAGCAACCCCTTCAGGTGCGCCTTCGCCAAAATCAGGATCTGCTTTGTTTTTTTCCAGATTATATCTGCGCTTTGCAGAGAAATAGCCCAAAGTTGCCGCAAGCGTGGACCCAACACCCGGCAAGGCGCCAATCGCTGTGCCAATAATCGCAGAACGGCCTATATAGGGAAAATATTTGCGCCAATCGGCAACAGAGATTTTTATGTTGCTATCTTTGATATTCGCCAGTTTTTGCGTTGTAGACCCACTGCGATAGATATCTTCAAGGGCTTTAAAAACCTCTCCGACAATCAACACGCCCAAAATGGCCGCTGCAATAGGAATGCCCTCAGACAACGATGATTGCCCCATAGTTAGTCGAGGGTAGAAATCTTCACCAGTAGCGATCATGGCCGCAAACAAACCAAGTGCCATGGAAATAAGACCTTTGCCCACCGAATTACCAATGAGTGACGCAATAAAAGCAAGTGAAAGCAACAACAATGCAGTTTTTTCAGGCAAATCGAGATATCGCTCAACCATGATGGCTAAAAATGGAGCACAGAACACGAGCACAATGTCAGAAAATGTATCTCCTGAGGCAGATGAGAAATGCGCAACCCGCAAGGCCTTTCTGGCCTCTCCCTTCTTAGCCATTGGATAGCCATCTATTGCTGTCATATAGGCATCTGGCGTCCCAGGCGTATTAAACAAAATTGCTGGCACCGCGCCGCCGATGGTAGCCCCTTTCATGATACCAATCAAAAAACCAAGCACTGGTAAAAGCGCATCCTCAGAGAATCCAAAGATCGAAATCAAAATAGGTAAAGAGATAGCCATCGCCATCGGTCCAGCAAGACCCGGCGTTGCCCCCACTGTAATCCCTAGCAGGAAACCACCAAAAACCATCAACACGGTAATCGGTATGCCTAGCACGGGGTCAGACTGAACGACAAGAAGCATACCTGCAATAACATGATCCAAAATGCCCATCAGACATCTCCATTCGGAGGCAATATCAAATCATCAAAGGGCAAATCATATATAAGAGCCACCACCAACGCAGCGATAAATCCAATGACAAAATTATGTGCTGATAGACGTCGTTCAACCAAACTGGCCAATCCACCGATTAATATTGTGCCGCCGACAAGAAATCCAATGTAATGCCATGGCGGGGTCGCCCGTAACGGCCTGTAATCCAGATTCATCAGCATGGCGACAATCGGCCCCGCGTAGCGCATCAGCATAAGAGAGGCCGTAAACACTCCAAACAAATAAGCCATCCATATCAGATTTTGCCTTGTGATGGCCTTATCTGCCGAAGGCCGCAGCCATAAAAGCATCCCGCCTATCAACAATATGACACCAGCAACCGTAGGCGCGAGTGCATCACCGATGGTATATTTGCGTCTGACCTTTTCAACAAGCCCTGTGCCAGTATCCATAGGCACCCAGACAAAAATGATAAACAGAGCCGCCAGAGTAAAGAAAATGGCCAGCAATTTATCTTTTCTTGGATAAGATTCCATTGCTGGCCAACATGATTGTTACAGTATGTTTTGTTTTATGCTTTTACTGAGCAGCTTTCATCAATGCGCCCGCGGCATCATATTCGGCTTGCAACATAGCATCTAGCTCAGCACCTTCATTAATGGCAGCGCCACCAAATGCTTTGGTGATCATACCTGAAGCTTTGCCATTCTGGATTGACTCCTTAATGGCATTGGTAATGGCGTCGCGCGCTTTCGAGTCCATCCCAGCAGGAGCGACAAAAACGAAATAGCCATCTGCATTGAATTGTACCCCAAGGTCTGCAAAAACAGGAGCATCTGGTGTCTGTATCAATGGCTTTGACATTGCAGAGGCCAGATTGACAAGATCGCCAGAGGCAACACCCTTGCCCTGAATACCTGCCATAAAGCCAAGATCCATATCGCCAGCCTGAACACCATTCATAACAGCTTTGCCACCTTTGACCTGAACGATGTTAAACTCAACACCCTGCGCTTCGCCTAGCAAAAATGCTAAATCAGACAATTTTGGTGACATAGTGCCAAAACGCAGATTATTTGCTTTCGCATCTGCAATCATATCAGCAAAAGATGTCCAACCTTTATTAGCTTTCGACACAACGCCCATCTGGAAGCCAGCAGTGGTTGTAAGGCCTGTGAAATCAGATGGCGTGAGGCCTGCACCTGCAGCGGCAACTGCGTTATAGCCAAGTGATTCTGTGACTACCAATGCAATGGCTGTGCCATCTTTTGGCATGTCTTTTAATGCTACAAGCGCGTTCACACCGCCTTTGCCCGTAACCTGCTCAGGGATAATCTCCCAACCTGTTGCCGCTTGGATATCACCAGCAATCAATCGGGCTTGTGTATCTGCCCCGCCGCCTGCTGCAAATGCAATTACCATCTTGATAGGGCCATCAGGCTTCCAACCATGACCATCAGCCAATGATGACGAGACACTCGCCGCAAATAATCCAACAGCTGCAGTGGCTGCCATTAAAAATCTCTTCATGATTTCCTCCCTAAAATCTATGAAGTAAGATGTTCACAATAAAGTTGACATGTCAACTTGTTCCTGAAAATTTAGAACAATGGCAAATCCTTTAGACATGAGTTTTGAAAAACCCGCCTCATTTGTGACTTACCGTCTGGCCAAGTTGCAAAGCCGGCTGAATGCGCAAGGCACCGCTATCCTCAAAGAAAAATCTGGTCTGTCTTTGGTTGAATGGCGCGTAATTCAAGTTATCCGCATGTTTGACAAACCGTCTCTTAGCCAAATCGCTGAACATGTTCAGATGGATAAAGGGCAGCTTAGTCGTAAAATCAAAGTTATGATTGAAAAGGGGTTGCTAAACCGCCAGCGCAATAATGACGAT
>JBMHDH010000037.1:0-8719 GCA_049889495.1 Puniceispirillaceae bacterium (SeqCode)
TGGCCTATGCGCCTTATTCGCAATTTCAGGTGGGTGCCGCCATCAGAGATGAGAAAGGCATTATCCATACAGGTGTGAATGTCGAAAATGCGGCTTATCCGCAAGGCATCTGTGCCGAAGCAGGGGCGATTGCGGCTATGGTGATGGCAGGGGGGCACAAGATCACAGAGGTGGCTGTGGCTGGCAGAGGCGATGTGTTATGCACGCCTTGCGGCGGCTGTCGGCAAAGATTGCGGGAATTTGCGGCACCTGATGTCATGATCCATGTGTGCGGCGAAGATGGCATCCGCAAAAGCTATCAGCTACAAGATTTGCTACCTGACAGCTTTGGTCCCGATAATCTTGCTTAAATTTTGCGCGCATTTTACGTGTTGTAAATTCGGTCTCCCGCATCACCTAAGCCTGGCAAGATATAACAATGTTCATTTAATTCACGATCAAGCGCGGCTGTGATGATCGGTATATCGGGATGCGCTTGGCCAAGGGCGGTAACGCCTTCTGGTGCGGCCACCAAGCAGGCAAAAACAATATCAGACACCCCCTTGCCTTTCAGGCGCGTTGCGGCCTCAATCGCAGATCCAGCAGTGGCAAGCATCGGATCAATTAAGATCACTTGCCGCATGGCCATATCTTGCGGGTATTTCTCATAATAAAATTCAGGCGCATGGGTGATGGGATCACGTTGCATCCCAATATGGGCCATAGAGGCCTCTGGAATGATATGATAAAGCGCATCTGCCATCCCATTACCTGCGCGCAAGATCGACGCAATCACGGGCGAGTTGGCCATGATCTTTGTTGCCATATCCTCAAGGGGGGTGGTGATGGTGGTATCTGCCAGATTGATATGTTGCAAGATAGCATAGCTCATCACGGCTGTCAGTTCCGCCAAGGTCGATTTAAATAGAGCAGGCGGCGTATCCTGATCACGTAATACAGCTAATTTATGGGTTATAATGGGGTGATCTAGAACTTGTAAATTGCTCTTGCTCTGGTTAATCGTCATCTGACCTGCCTCATTTTTTAAACGCCTAATGCCATGCATGCATTTCGCACTGCCGCCTTTAATGATATAATGCTAGCCTATATCGTGCAATCAGCATTGATGAGTGACCTATGGCTAAATTGTATTTTTCTTATTCAGCAATGAATGCTGGTAAAACAACTATCTTGCTTCAAGCCTCTCATAATTATGGTGAAAGAGGTATGCATACCCTGCTTTTGACAGCCCAATTAGATGACAGAGCGGGAACAGGGGTGATCGCATCTCGTATTGGCCTTGAAGCAAGCGCACAAACCTTTCGATCAGATACAGATTTGTTTGACCTTATTCAAAGCGAACATGAAAAAGATGCGTTATCTTGTGTGCTGATCGACGAAGCGCAATTTTTATCAACGCCGCAAGTTTGGCAATTGGCTAAGGTGGCAGATCATTTGAATATCCCTGTGATGTGTTATGGCTTGCGCACAGATTTCCAAGGCAATCTGTTTGAAGGATCGGCCTGTTTGCTGGCCATTGCGGATAATTTGCGTGAAATACGCACCATCTGTCATTGCGGCAGTAAGGCCACCATGGTGGTCCGTCAATCAGAAGGGGGGGATGTTATCAGAGATGGCGACCAAATCGAAATTGGCGGCAATGATAAATATGTCTCTTTATGCCGCAAACATTGGGCACAGGTGATGGGCCAATAGGGTTTGATTTTCACCCTTTTATAAAAAACAGATATAAAAAAGGCGGCTGAAAAAGCCGCCTTTTTGTTTTCTTTTGCTGTCTTAATCTAGCGATATTCTGGATTTCTTTCAGCGTCTTTTTCAGGACGTGCAATCGCAGAAATCATTGCCTCAAGTGTCACAGACCCAACGGCTTTGCCATCTTCTGTCACAATCAAAGGCTTATTGTCATTCGCAGCGCATAGTTGCAATGCTTCTTCGATGACCGTAGATTTTTCAACCTTCGTGCCAGAACGTGGCTTTTTCTCATTCATCACAGATGCCACTTCAAGAACACGGGCACGGTTAATGTCTTTGATGAAATCACGAACATAATCATCAGCAGGGTTCAATACAATCTCTTGTGGTGAGCCTTGCTGGATAACAGCACCATCACGCAAAATGGCAATATCATCACCAATTCTCAAGGCCTCATCCAAATCATGTGTGATGAAGATGATGGTCTTGTGCAATTCTTCTTGAAGATCAAGAAGCACATCTTGCATATCTGTTCTGATCAACGGATCAAGCGCAGAGAAGGCTTCGTCCATCAGCAAGATTTCAGCATCTGTTGCCAACGCACGTGCCAAGCCAACACGCTGCTGCATGCCGCCAGAAAGCTGTGCAGGGTAATGCTGTTCAAACCCAGCCAAACCAACACGCTTCACCCAATAAGAGCTTTTCTCAACAGCTTCTTTTTTGTCCATGCCCTGAATGACCAAACCATAAGCGGCGTTGTCTTCAACTGTTCTGTGCGGCAATAGTCCAAATTTTTGGAATACCATTGATGCCTTGAAACGACGGAAAGACAATAGATCTTCTTCAGACATGGCAAGCACATCATCACCGTCAATTACAATCTCACCTGCTGTTGGTTCAATCAAACGGTTAATGTGACGGATCAATGTGGATTTGCCAGATCCTGACAAGCCCATAATCACCTGAATACCACGTGCTTGAATATCGATATTCACATCTTTCAGGCCAAGAACGTGACCATGCTTTTCAAGCAAATCCGCCTTTGACATGCCGCCAACAGCGTGGTCCAGAACAGCGCCTGGATTTGGGCCAAAAATCTTATAAAGATTTTTAATTGAAACTTTAATATTAGACACCATGGCCCCCTTCGCGATGCTTCTGCAAACGCTTACCATATTGTTGTGACACGCGGTCAAAGATAATTGCCAAGGCAACGATTGCCAAACCATTCATCAGGCCAAGGGCAAGATACTGGTTTGAAATTGCGCGAAGAACTGGAACACCAAGGCCTTTCACACCAATCATAGAAGCGATCACGACCATAGCCAAAGCCATCATGATTGTCTGGTTAACGCCCGCAAAGATATTTGGCAATGCCAATGGCACCTGCACACCCCATAGGCGCTGTTTGTAATTCGCACCAAAGGCTGTTGCGGCTTCCATCACATCGGCATCAACCAAGCGAATGCCGAGATTGGTCAAACGAACAATTGGCGGCAGGGCATAAATGCATACCGCAATCAAACCTGGCACCTTGCCGATACCAAGAAGCATCACAACAGGGATCAAATAAACAAATGACGGAATGGTCTGCATCACATCCAAAATAGGTGTAATGATTGATTGAATGCGATCTGAACGTGCCATCAAGATCCCAAAGGGAATGCCGACACCAATACAAACGATTGTCGCAACCGAGATGATCGCCATTGTGGCCATGGTATCTTCCCACATGCCAAAATAGCCAATAACCATAAAGGCAAGGACAGAACCAACCACAAGTTTGATATTGCGTGACCCAAGCCATGCTAGGCCTGCGATGACTATAAGGATAATAGGCCAAGGTGTTGCAATCAGAAGTTTTTCAAACCAAACCATAAACTTTAAAAGTGGATAGAAGAACGTCTCCAATGCGTCGCCATATTCACGAGAAAAGCCTTTAAAGCTGGCATCAATCGCTTTTTTCATATCGCGAAGCCCTGCTCGGCCCATAGATGGAAATTCGTCAAAGAAGTCCATTATAAATTCCTACTCTTAATATGTTAAGAAAAAGGGTCAGCCGAGATAGGCTGACCCTTATATATTGTTCGATTAACGCTTACAGAGCTGACTTAATCTTAGCAGCGGCATCTGCAGATACCCATGACTTCCATAGCTCTTCATGCTGTAGTAGGAATTCAACTGCAGCGTCCTGACCGCCAGCTTGGTTTTCTGACATATATACCAACATGCCGTTCATGATTGGACCAGGGAATGTGCGCTTGCTCAAATAATCAACAGCAATACCGCCCTTATTCTTGAACTCATCTGTGATCACTGTGCTCACAGCTGAATGTGTCCATGATGATGGCTTTGGATCAGCACAATCTTGTTCTGGCTTAACGATACAAGTATCCCAGTTTTCTGCACCACCCCATGGGCCCATATCGATTGGAACCATGCCATATTTACCAATCATAGCTGTTGGTGACCAGTAGTAACCCAACCATGCATCGCCGCGCTCAGCAGCTTTTGCCATTGAACCGTCAAGACCAGCAGCTGAACCTGGATCAACCAACAACCAACCTTTTGCTTCCATATCGAATGCACGATATAGGTTTGCAGTCGCTAGCTGACAGCCCCAACCAGCAGGACAGCCAACAAGGGCGCCTTTTGATGAATCTTCTGGGTGTGGGAACAAATCAGGACGTGCCAAAAGCGCGTTGATGTCGCCAACCAATTCTGGGTGCTTTTCAGCGAATTGTGGTGTTACCCACCAGCCTTCACCAAGCTGTGTAATTGGGCCTTCATTTACTTTATGCAAACGACCTTCGTTAACAGCAACTTCTAGTGGCTCAGCAACAGCGTTTGTCCAAAGTTCACCAGCGATATCTGGCTGACCTTTTTCATTCATTGATGCGAATGTTGTCATTGTCGCGCCTGGTACAAGCTCAACAGAACAGCCATAGCCTTCTTCCAAAATGAACTTGTCAACATTGGCCATTAATTCGCCAGATGCCCAGTTCCATTCTGCAATTGAAATATCACCGCAATCAGCTTTCGCGGCATGTGACATTGTCAGTGCAACACCAACAGCTGCCATTCCCATTAAATACTTTTTCATAGTTTCCTCCCGTGGAACTTTTAATGCTTTAATAAAGCAGGGAATTTTAAGAACAACATGTTCTATTTCCGACCATAAGTGTAAGCATGTTTGACAGCCCCATTGCAAGGCTTAACATAAAAAAAATTGATATATTCTGGCTGGCAGAAAAGCTTTCCTAAAAAATGCTTATGTAATAGATTCCATGCTGATCGGTTTTCGATTTTCCTGTTGTTTCATCATATATTAAATGATAATGCGGTCGAAATCATGCCGATTTTATGGCGAAAATTAGGAATATTTTACAGTCTCTGGCGTGGTTCCTTGCTCTTGTTGTAAAAGCAGGTGCCTGTTAAATCTGTTGATAGAGAATAAAGCCACTGTCACATAAGCGAATCGCCTAAATCACAAAGCCAAAGAAGGGATATCACTCATGGCCTCACCTATCATGTTTTCAAAGACAAGCGCCTTACTTGTGATTGATGTGCAAAATGATTTTTGCCCTGGCGGGGCGTTGGCTGTGGCAGGTGGTGATCAAATTCTGCCTGAGGTGAATGCGGCCATAAATCAGGCACGAAACGCAGGGGCCCCTGTTATTTTAACACAAGATTTTCACCCGTCAGATCACAAAAGCTTTGCCAGCCAGCATGATGGCAAATCGCCTTTTGAGATGACTGAGATGGCCTATGGTCCCCAAACCTTATGGCCTGATCATTGTGTGCAAGGCACCAAGGGGGTTGATTTTGTTGATGGGCTAGCCGTTGATTCGGCTGATCTAATCATTCGCAAGGGGTTTCGCCCACAGATTGATTCCTATTCTGCCTTTTTTGAAAATGACCAGAAAACAGCCACAGGCCTTGATGGCTATTTAAAAGACAGAGGCGTGACATCTGTGGTCATGGTGGGGCTTGCCACAGATTTCTGTGTCGCCTTTTCAGCTCTTGATGCGGCTAAATTGGGATATGATACCACATTATTACTGGAGGGGTGCCGCGCCATTGATCTTGACGGCTCATTGGCAGCCCAGCGTGACGCAATGACAAAAGCTGGCATTGTTCTGCAAGATAGCTAGCATGGTTTTTTCGCTCGCAAGCCCTCTCATATGCCCATTTATAAAGTGCGCTTAATTGCCTGATGCCAGCCTGCCAGCAAATCATCTCTGATTTGGCGGTCCATCTGTGGTGCGAATTGCGCATCTAACTGCCACATCTTTGCCATATCATCTAAGGATGAGGCTTGGCCATCTTGCAACATTGCCAGCATAGCCACCCCAAGAGCTGTGGTTTCTGTAACAACAGGTCGTGCAATTTTTTGCCCTAAAATATCAGCCATAAATTGCATCATCCAATTATTGGCAACCATGCCGCCATCCACCTTCAGCCCCTGACAATCAATGCCATCCCCTGTCATGGCGGTGATCAAATCTTGCGTTTGATAAACAACCGATTCCAATGCCGCCCTTGCAAAATGATCAGGGCCTGTGTCTCTGGTGATGCCATAAATGGCACCTCTGGCATGCGGGGCCCAATGTGGCGCGCCAAGGCCTGTTAAGGCGGGCACCATATAAACACCTTCATTGCTGGCCAGTTTCTGTGCCATGGCCTCACTGTCTTTGGCATCAGATAAAATCTTTAACCCATCACGCAGCCATTGAATGATCGCACCAGAGATAAAAATGGACCCTTCGAGCCCATAGGTGGTCTGACCATTAATTTGATAGGCCACAGTTGAAAGTAGCTGGTTTTTGGAATGCAGTCGCTTTGCCCCTGTATTGGCAAGCATAAAGCACCCTGTGCCATAGGTCGATTTAATGGTACCTGCCGCAAAACAAGCCTGACCGATGGTGGCGGCTTGCTGGTCCCCTGCCACGCCAAGGATTGGTAAGGATTTGCCCAACAGGCTGGCATCTGTATCACCAAAATGGCTAGCGCAATCGCGCACCTCTGGCAGGATTGCCATCGGCACATGGAACAGATCACATAAGGTTTTATCCCAACAACCTTCATTAATATTATAAAGATTGGTGCGGCTGGCATTGGTCGCGTCGGTTACATGGCTTTTGCCGCCTGTCAGACGCCAGATCAGGAAACAATCAATTGTGCCAAAACAAAGATCACCTGCCTCAGCTTTGGCGCGTGCGCCTGGCACATGATCAAGGATCCACGCGATTTTGGTTGCTGAAAAATACGGATCAAGCAGCAAACCTGAGCGGCTTGTCACAGTGTCGAGATGGCCTTGTTGTTTCAAGGTTTCACAAATGCCCGCGGTGCGTCGGTCTTGCCAGACGATTGCGTTATGGATCGGCTCTCCTGTTTTGCGGTCCCAAATCACAACGGTTTCACGTTGGTTTGTGATCCCAATCGCCATGACATTACAGCCTTGTTGATCGGCTTCGCTTATCATGGCGCGGCTGACGGCAAGGGTGGTGTTCCAAATATCTTCTGGGCGATGTTCAACAGAACCGTCAGCAGGAAATAATTGTTCAAATTCTTGATTTTTCTGAGCTAGCAAATCGCCTTTACTTGAAAATAAAATGGCACGTGAACTTGTGGTGCCTTGGTCAATGGCAAGAACGGCTTTTCCAGAATGTGACATAAATTTGGGCCCTTTAAGTAAAGTGGTAAATTGACCTGATGCTCTGAATCAAATAAGGATATCAGAGCAAAATCAAACATCATTATCAAGTGATTTACGATACGCGATGATCCAAAGGTTTTAATCAGACAGATCGTCATGAATACAGATCATCATGAATAACGTGGTTATGAACAGCAATGACAGATTGTGATATTTTTATCATTGGCGGCGGCATTAATGGCTGTGGGGTGGCGCGCGAGCTAGCAGGGCGCGGCTATCGCATTGTGCTGGCTGAAAAAAATGATTTGTCATCTGGCACATCATCTTGGTCAACAAAGCTGATTCATGGCGGTCTTCGGTATTTGGAATATTATGAATTTACGTTGGTGCGTAAAGCTTTGCGGGAACGCGAAGTGTTAATGGAAATGGCCCCACATCTGATTCAACCGCTTCGTTTTATCTTGCCTCATCAACCAGATATGCGTCCTAAATGGCTGATTCGCGCTGGGTTGTTTTTATATGATTATCTTGGCCCACGTAAAAAATTAAAAGGATCTCATTCTGTCAATCTGGCAAAAGATGAAGCAGGGCAGATTTTGAAATCTCATTTCACCTCAGCCTTTGCTTATTCTGATTGTATGGTGGATGACAACCGATTGACGATTTTAAATGCGCGTGCGGCGGCTGAGTTAGGCGCGCATATTTTACCGCAATGCAAAGTATTGGCTGCTGAAAAAAATAATGATGGCTTATGGCATATTGAAACAGAACAAGGGGCATTTACCGCAAAAATGGTGATTAATGCGGGTGGTCCATGGGCTGATGAAATTCGCACAATCGCATCTGCGAACATAGGTGATGCCACAACAGGTGATGTCAATCTGCAAAACAGGCCATCTCATAACCAAAAGACCATACGTCTTGTGCGTGGCTCTCATATCATTGTCAAAAAGCATTTTGATCATGACAAGGCCTATATCTTTCAGAATTCAGATGGCCGTATCTTATTTGCCATCCCCTATTTAGATGATTTCACCCTTATCGGCACAACAGATGTTGACCATGAAGATGCACCAGATAATCCAGAGATCAGTCAAGATGAGATTGCCTATATCTGCCGCGAGGTAAGCGCCTATTTAAAACAGGCCATAACGCTTGATGATGTCTTGTTCACCTATTCAGGTGTGCGCCCTTTATTTGATGATGGCGCTGAGGATGCAAAAGCCACAACAAGAGATTATGTGCTTGATTTTGAGGCAGGCACCAATCGCAGTTGGCTCAATATCTTTGGCGGCAAATTAACAACCTATCGCCAATTATCGATGCAAGTCGCTGATAAATTGATAAAGGAATTGCCAGCCCCATCAC
>JBMHDH010000038.1:0-6827 GCA_049889495.1 Puniceispirillaceae bacterium (SeqCode)
GCATTTAACCAATCAAAATCATGCCATTGTGCCACAGCAGCGGTGATTAATGTGAAGTGATCTTCATCATGACGCATAATGGAAGTTTCAGTCACAATGCGGCCTTTTTCATCACAATAATAGCCAAGGCCCATGCGACCAATCGCTGGCAATTTACCTGTGATTTGCTTATTCAGCCATTCGGCTGCGCCTGCACCAGATAGATTGTAACGCGAGAAACCAGCCAAATCTAGAACACCCACACCATCACGCACGGCTTCGACTTCCTCGCGGATGCGGTCTTCCCAAGGGCCTTTGCGTGACCATGTTTGTGTTGCTTCTTCAGATGTGTCATCCCCATCCTTGGCAAACCAATTGGCACGTTCCCAGCCATTATAGGCACCCATCACACCGCCAAGCTCTTTGATTTTGTTATGAACAGGTGACAATTTTTTATCACGACCAGCAGGCCATTCATGCTGTGGGAAATGCATGGCATATTCATGGCCATAAACTTCCATACCCTTGGCAATGGCATAAGGTTCATCTGCATGGGCTGTAAAACGACGCGGGTCACAAGACCACATATCCCATTCTGTGGCACCTTCGATAATCCATTCTGCCAACACTTTGCCAGCACCGCCGCCTTGCGCGATACCAAAGGTAAAGACACACGCTTCAAATGCGCCAGGCACACCAGGCATTGGACCAATCAGCGGGTGACCATCAGGCGCATAAGGGATTGGGCCATTAATCACATTGCTCATGCCAGCTTCAGCTAGCAATGGCACACGCGCCATCGCATCTTCGATATGCCATGAAATACGGTCCAAATCATCTGGCCAAAGCTGGAATGAGAAATCAGCTGGCATTGGATCGCTGTTATCAATCCAATGGGCGCGGCAGTTATTTTCATAAGGACCAAGGTTAAAGCCAAATTTTTCTTGGCGCAGATAATAGCTTGAATCCACATCACGCAAAATTGGCAATTTATTGCCTGTCTTGGCGGTATAGTCTTCTAGCTCTGTTGTATTTTCAGTTAACAAATACTGGTGAGACATAGACACCAATGGCAATTCGCGGCCAAACATACGCGCCACTTCAGCGGCGCGATAGCCTGCGGCATTCACCACATAATCACAGCGGATTTCACCTTTTTCAGACGTGATAACCCATTCCGTGCCCTCACGGCGCACAGATGTTACAGGACAGAAACGAACAATCGTTGCTCCCAAATCACGTGCGCCTTTGGCCAAGGCTTGTGTCAATTGTGCGGGATCAATATCCCCATCTGTCGGGTCATATAGCGCCCCTTCAAGATCATGTGTTTCCACGAAAGGATAGACCTCTTTTAATTGGTCATTGGTCATCATTGTCATATCAATGCCACGATGACGCGCCATATCCATCACATGTTCAAATTCCATCATACGGTTATGAGAATGCGCCAAACGAACCGAACCAGTAACGTGATAATTCATTGGGTAATTCACACGGTCTGCCAATTCACGATACAGCGTTGTGCCATAATTCTGCATATTCATCACAGCCCAATTGGCTGAGAAGTTTGGACAGTTGCCAGCGGCATGCCATGTTGAACCAGATGTTAGCTCATTCTTTTCAAGCAACACACAATCAGTCCAACCCGCAAGCGCCAAATGATACAGCGATGATACACCAACAACGCCCCCACCAATAATTACGACACGCGCCTGTGACGGCAGGCCTGAATTTTCCACTTGTTCACTCATTATTGTCTCCCTTGGATTGTCTTGCTTGAACAATTATGCTGAAGCCTAGTTGCTTCTTATTTTGACGACTTAAAATTACGACACTTAAAACCTAATAAACGGGGGGTGCAATCACCCACAAAATCACTGTTTCTTCTTCCGTGGGATTTTCCCATTGCATCTCAGCATGACGGAAACGAAACGAATCTCCTTTTTGCAAATGATGCCATGTGCCATCCACGCATAACGAAAAAGACCCACTTAAAATATAGCCTGATTCTTCGGTAGGGCGGCGCACAACCCCTGCTGATTTCGCATGAGGCGCGAACACAGATCGCAGCATCTCAAATGACCCAGATAAATCAGGGCTTAATAATTCTTCTGTTAAATTGCCTTCATCACCGATCATGCGTCTGTCAGAGGCACGTAAAATGAATCCTGCTTCATCTGGGTGCGAGGCTTGTGGTGCCAAAAAGAATGATAGGGGAATATCAAATAATGCTGCAATCGCATGTAAATCATCAAGAGAAGGGCTTGATAGGCCGCGCTCTACTTGCGACAAAAAGCCAACTGATTTACCAAGCTCATCTGCCAACGCTTCAAGCGTCATGCCGCGGCCTTTACGCAAAGCACGGATATCCATCCCCACAGATAACGCCCCATCATGCCCCGATAGAGACGTATCTGAAATTGGTAATTTGTCTTGCGCCTGATCAAGCATAAAACAGATCATCCCCCCACAAATCATTCTCTTTTTGTTACAAGCAGCCTGTCACAAAATCGAAAATGAAAAACTGAACGATATTTTCACGGCCGTGAAATATTGTCAATTTTTTTCATGAGAAAATTATATAATTTTTTAATGGGCTATTTTGTTGGCGTAATGCAAACACTTACCTATTAGCGCCGCCCTTAGGTTTTTTCATTATAACCTTGTGGGTTTTGCGATTGCCAACGCCAAACATCTTCGCACATATCGGACAAAGATTTGGTGGCTTGCCAGCCAAGCAGCATTTTCGCTTTTTCAGGATTGGCATAAGATGAGGCCACATCCCCTGGCCTGCGCGGTGCAAATTCATAGGCAATATGTTTGCCACTTGCCGCTTCAAAGGCTTTCACAACATCAAGTACGCTATGGCCTGTGCCTGTGCCAAGATTAATTGCCTCAACGCCTTTATGGTTGGCGGCATAATTTAACGCATCGACATGTCCTTTGGCGAGATCTGAGACATGGATATAATCTCTGATACCTGTGCCATCTGGCGTATCATAATCATTGCCGAAAATCTGTAACTTTGGACGACGCCCCACGGCCACTTGCGCGATAAAAGGCACAAGATTATTCGGAATGCCAAGCGGATCTTCGCCAATCTGGCCTGATGGATGCGCGCCCACAGGGTTAAAATAACGCAGCAGCACTGCTGATTTTTCAGAATCGGTTTTGGCCCAATCTGTGATCACCTCTTCCAGAAAATATTTTGTCCGCCCATAAGGGTTGGTGGGGCCAAGTGGATGGGCCTCATCAAAAGGCAGATAATCTGGCACGCCATACACCGTGGCAGATGATGAAAAAATGATACGCTTGCACCCTGCCGCATCCATGGCTTTTAACAATTCCAGGCCGCCAAATAAGTTTTCTTCATAATAAGCTAACGGCTTTTGTTCTGATTCCCCAACCGCCTTTAAGCCTGCGAAATGAATCACCGCATCTGGTTTAAAATCTTGAAAAAGGCGTGATAAGCTTGGCCCATCAGTCACAGATGCCTGTTCATGATCAAAGCGTTGATTTGACAAACGTTTAACGCGGTCCAGCGCCTCTTGTGATGAATTGGCAAAATTATCAACCACCAACACTTCATGATCATCATGAAGCACATCAAGAAGCGTATGTGTCCCAATATAACCCGCACCGCCTGTGATTAAGATTTTCATCGCAACTCTCTTTGTTCATCACCACAAAAATAGAAAGAAGGAAAATAAAGAAAAGACAAAGCTCGTTCATTCCTATCTTTTGAAAGATGTATCATAAATATCCACGATATCAGCAATCATTTTCTGCAAAGAGAATTTTGCTAAATAAGATTTTCGAGCCTGTTTTCCAAGCTTTTTACATAAGTGATCATCTGTTAATTTATCCAGACATTGCGCGAGCATCGCAACATTCTGATGGTCATATAAATAGCCATCTTGCCCATCTGTAATCAATTCTGGAACACCGCCCACTTTCGTAGCAACCACAGCTTTACCAGCAGACATCGCCTCAATGAGGGAGATCGGCAATGCCTCAAAATGTGAACATAGCACCATGATTCTGACGTGGCTTAGAAGATCAAATACATCCTGACGTTCTCCTAAGAATGTGATGTTATGAAATTTCGTTGGCGCATATAGTTTGGCCATCTCTTGAAACGCTTTTGTTTGCGTGCCTTCACCGCATAATAACAATGCCTCACTTGTGCGGCTCATTTCAAAAGCAGCAAGTAAGCTCTTATGATCTTTGGCAGATGACACACGCGCTGGCATCAATATGCCAGACCCCAGCTCTTTTTCTTGGTTGAAGCTATTGCCAAAAACATCCTCAATACCATTATAAACCACTTTGCCAAATTTCACTGTCTGCCCAAGATGCGCTTTGATCGCATGCTGTCTGACATAGTCACTGACGAAAATATAATGGGCCTTACTGAAAAATGACGTGAACCATTCACTCACCCAAATAACAGATCTCTTTATGGCACCGTAACCGCGCCATCCCCACCCATGAACAGAGTAAATCACAGGAATATTTAATAACCAAGCCACAAGGCGCCCTAGCAAACCTGCCTTCGAGCTATGACAATGAATAAGATCAGGTTTAAAATCTTTCATCACACCATACAGATAAAACAGGCTTTTCATATCACCTATGATATCAATTTCACTTTTTAAATTGGGATCAAAGAAAATCGTAAATCCATCATCTTTCAATCGTCTTGCGACAGGACCATCGCCGCCAAATAACGCGCCACATTCATAATCATCTGTTACGTTACGTATCAGCGTTTCCACATGACGCGGGGCGCCAGCTTCACCAGAATTAGAGCATAAAAATAGGATGCGTTTTTTGGAGTTGCTTGTCTTAGTCATTCGCACATCACAGGTTGATAATTTTTGAGAACTTACCGTAAAGATCGATGTAAGATGTAACCATCTCATCGTTTGAAAAATGCGCCTTTGCATAATCCAAAGCATCATTTCTGTCTTGGCTTTTCTTAATCCCAAGAGATAGGCATTTGTCACATAGCATATAAGCCGCCTCGATATCTTTTACTTCATACACGAACCCAATATCAGTCAGAATCTTTTTTGCATCACCCACGTTAGAGCTGATGATTTGCGCACCTGCGGCTGCGGCCTCAAGCAAAACAGTAGGATATGCCTCCGCCTTTGATGTTAACAGAAAAAGATCAATCACGCTAAAATAGCCGGCAATGTCGGATTGACGACCTAGCAAATGCAATTTGTCTTCAGGCAGTGCTTTGGGCATCATGGCCCTTAATTCTGCATTATCCTGCACAACGCCCTCACCCGCCAGCAAATAGTGACAATCTGGATTCGCGCCTTGGATCTTTTCCATGAGCTGCCCTAGAAAGTTATGATCTTTTACAGGATGAAACCTACCAAAATGCCCAATCACAAAAGCATCTCTCGGAATGCCCAAACTTTCGCGCAAATGATGGCGGGCAGCTTCATCAAACGCAAAACGGTCAACATCAATACCATTTTTTATCACAGCCGATTTGGTCTTTTGAAACCCATATGCCACATGATCACCCAATGCTTTATCAGAAACAAACACAACCTGTTTCACAAAAGGCAGATAAGACAAATAGCGATTTAACGTGATCGCAAATCTTGTCAGGCGTTTTTCAACTGAAATATCAGTTAAGCTGTGGTGGATTGAAAACACGGCGGGAATACCAAATAGTCCCAAAATGCTGGCAAATAAATTGCCATGATAAAGCCAGCCTTGCACCAAGGCAGGACGAAATGACAAAAAGAATTTTAGGAACTGAAATAACGCGCGAAAGGGCTTATGTTTAAAGTCAAGTATAACATAGTCATCACAATGATCAGCGGCATCAACCCCTTCACCCGTGGTTAACACAATCAACCCAATTTCATAAGCACCTTGCTTTTTCAATTCTGCCAATAGCTGGCTTAAGACAATCTCTGCTCCGCCAATTTGTAATGTTGGAACAATGAATAATACCCGCATTACATTGACACTTCTGCTAGCGCACGCCGCCAAGTAGTGATGTCCTTTTGCTGCAAAGATAAGCTGATTGGTGACGAGCTTGTAAGATGTGATTCAAGCTGATCCCACGCCCCTCTTTCTATTACAGGTAATGCGGTATCTTTGCCAATTTCAGTTGCTCTGTTATCCACACTCACGATCAAGGTTCTAAGCCCATATTCAAGGCACAATACTCCTGCATGTAATCTTGTTCCGATATAGTCCACAGATGTGGTAGTCTCTAGGATAAAGATTAAAGCAGACAAATCTCTTTTGATCACAAATCCGCTATAGCCCAAGGATTTTACATAATCTTCATCACCTGCCCCTTGTGGCCAAAACATCAAATTATCACCATAGGCACCCTGCAAATAATTCAAAAAGGCTGAATCAGCCGCAATATCTTTGCGATAATCTGTTAAGGAAAAGATACAATTTTTGGCCTTTTTTTGCGGTATAGATGATAGATGATCATCTGTTAGGCTCCACAAAGTATGACATCCCGTGTTTAGCGTGTTTGGCAAGCCAAGCTGATCACGCATTATCGAAGCGGTAAACCCATCTCGCGCAGAATGCGGGACTGTTTGATTAGCAACTTTGCGCAAAACAAAACGGCCAAATCTAGTTGCAGGAATTTCATAGCTACCCCATCCAACACCCATGAACACAACATTTTTGTAACTCATTAATTCGCGTGGACCAATCGGCCACGAAGCAGGTGGAAAAGGACGGAACCAAAGCAAATTAGATCCGCCGACAATCACCAATTTGGCTTCTTTTAAAAGTGACCGGCTGCGATTTGACAAATAAGAATGAGATGGGATTGAAATAATCTCTTTTTC
>JBMHDH010000039.1:0-3174 GCA_049889495.1 Puniceispirillaceae bacterium (SeqCode)
GTCACATGACTGATTTGCCCATGGCCTGCCCACAAAAAGTTAAAGCAAATTTGCTTCTTCCCCTTGTCTATGTAGGATTTGCGATGATGGATCATCTACCCACAGTCTTGGACAGGTCGAAAGCGCTTTATTTTTTTAAAAGCGCTTTCTATCACTTCAGCCTGTTTAAAAAACAAGCTGAAAGAATTCATATAATCAATGCGTTAAGACGCAGCAGGCACATCTTCGACAAAGACACCAGCGCCCATGGTTGAGCTCATGGTGATCTTCTTGATATAGGCCCCTTTGGCACCTGATGGTCTTGCTTTGCGGATGGCTTCTAGAAACGCATCTGCATTTTGTGCAATTTTATCAGCATCAAAACTTGCTTTGCCGATACCAGCATGTACAACACCTGCTTTTTCAACACGGAACTGTACTTCACCAGCCTTCGCAGCCTGTACAGCAGCGGCCACATCTGGGGTCACTGTGCCAAGCTTTGGATTTGGCATCAAACCACGTGGGCCCAGCACCTTACCAAGACGACCAACAACACCCATCATATCAGGCGATGCAATCACACGATCAAAACCTTGTTCGCCAGCCTGAATGGCTTCTGCCAATTCTTCTGCACCAACAAATTCAGCACCAGCTGCCTTGGCTTCTTCTGCCTTAGCATCACGTGCGAAAACGGCAACGCGCACTGATTTACCTGTGCCATTTGGCATAGCAACCGCGCCGCGAACCATCTGATCAGCGTGACGTGGATCAACACCTAGATTAATTGAGATTTCAATTGTCTCATCGAATTTTGCTTTTGCGTTCGCTTTCACAAGCGCCGCAGCATCAGCCACTGAGTAAGTGCGATTACGGTCAACCGCTTCGTTAATAGCTGTTTGTCTCTTACCTAGCTTGGCCATTTCTTAGCCCTCCACAACTTGAAGACCCATCGCACGGGCAGAGCCACGCACCATGTTCATTGCGCCGTCCATATCAACAGCGTTCAAATCTTGCATTTTTGCTTCAGCGATTTCGCGCACTTGCGCTTCTGTCACTTTACCAGCCACTTCACGACCTGGTGTTTGACCACCTTTTGCCAAGCCAGCTGCTTTTTTCAAGAAGAAGCTAACAGGGGCTGTCTTGGTTGTAAAAGTGAATGACTTATCCTGATACACAGTGATGACAACTGGCACAGGCATGTTCTTTTCAAGGCTGTCTGTTGCCGCGTTAAACGCCTTACAGAATTCCATGATATTCACGCCACGCTGACCGAGAGCTGGGCCAACGGGTGGTGATGGATTTGCACCGCCTGCTGGGATGTTCAGCTTCAGATATCCTTCGATTTTCTTTGCCATCTTTGCCTTCCTTTGCGTGATGCAGCCCAACCTTTTTGGACCCTACGCCTGTTTATTAAATCCTGTCCCGATATCTACCTTCGGGTTTACAGTTTTTCCACCTGTGAATATTCCAACTCAACAGGGGTAGCCCTGCCAAAAATAGAGACTGCCACTTTCAAGCGGCCTTTCTCGTCATCTGCTTCTTCAACCAAGCCATTAAATGATTCAAATGGCCCATCTGTGACGCGTACTTCTTCGCCGATATCAAAGCTCAATGTTGACTTTGGACGCTCAACACCTTCTGACATCTGACGGATTAAACGATCGGCTTCTTTTTGGGTAATTGGCACAGGCTTGCCCTTGCCGCCCAAGAAGCGGGTGACGCGTGGCTGGCTTTGCACCAATGACCATGACGCGTCTGTTAATTCCATTTTTACGAGAATATAGCCTGGGAAGAATTTGCGTTCTGCTTCAACGCGTACACCGCGGCGCATTTCCACAACGTCTTCAACGGGCACCATGACCTCTTCAATCATGTCTGCCAAGCCGTTTGATTCGGCCTGTTCCATGATTGCCTGTGCCATTTTCTTTTCTGAACCAGAAAAGACATGTACCACATACCAGCGCTTCGCCATAGCTGACTTCACTCCACTACATCCTTTTTGCTGATCTGGCATCACAATGATACCAGCCAAGCATCAAGGCACTTAACCGAACATCCCCAATACATATTGGATGACGTTTGAAAAAACTAAATCAACAAGTAAAAAGAAAATGGCGGCAATTGACGCCATGATGAACACGGTTAAGGTCGCCGTTGCCGTTTCACGACGCCCAGCCCAAGAAATTCTTGAAATCTCTTGTCTGACCTGTCTTACGAATTGTGCTGGCGATGCTTTTGCCATGATTCTCTAGACCATCTCTTATCTGTTACAATCAGCCGCCAAAGCGACAGGGAATTTGGCGCAAAATAAGGAGTTTCACACCGATTTTAATGCATAAAATCCCCGACATGTGACGATGATGTAACGCCCATGACAGGAAAATTCTATGATTTAGTGGGCGATGGTTAGCATGAAACCTTTTGTATTGGCAAGCGTTTTTCGCCTTTTCCTGAGGTAAAATTTCACCCTAAAATTTTGCCTCTAAAATTTTACCCTAAAATTCTAAAGGAAAATTTTACACTAGCTTTCCAAATAGAGCGCCCTCATATCTGTTATGCGCCTACCGCATTGAAACATGGCAATCAGCTTAATCACCGAAATGTTCAATTCTGGCATCTTCTGTCGAGGCAATTTCATCAGCCGCAGCCAAAAGCCGATCTGCGGCGGCGCGCAAATTGGCAATATGCAATGCCTTATCAGAGGTAAATCCAGCTTGGGTGACAAGCTGTTTTGCCATATGGGCGGTATGATGCGCATATTCGCTTGTTACCACATGTTCAGGATCAACCAAGGTCAGCTGATCATATCTTGTGTGATCTGCCATTCTGGCATCAGCGGCCACATAGCCATTTACCATCGTGATTCTGTCACCAGGCGCCGTTAGGCCCTTGGCTTGATGGACAACCATATTACCTTGCTGCAGAATCGCATAACCTGGCCCTGGCATAGCAGGAGAGATGATTTTATCAGTTGGCAAAGGCTGGCCTGCATCCTTTAACGCCTTAACCTCATCTTTGGTGCCTCTGTAATATTGGAACTGCCCCCCTTCAACTTCATTAGGGTCTGTGACAAACATCACATAATCATAACGAAGCGTATCCACATGCCATTTATCGACATTCTTGCCTATTTCTCTGGGGTTATAATTTAAATGGCCAAGCTGATGGCCGATGCTATGCGGTTGTAAGGCCACA
>JBMHDH010000040.1:0-3585 GCA_049889495.1 Puniceispirillaceae bacterium (SeqCode)
TTATTCATAAGCTTTGCCGCAGGCGGTCTTGCTGAGATGAGCCTAATTGCCTTATCGCTGAATTTTAACCCAATTGTGGTGGCCCTACATCACCTTGTGCGTATCTTCTTTACCATTTGGATTGGCAATTTTTTATCTATCAAAGTGTTCAAAATTGTCAAAAAGCCATCGCGCTAGCCCAAAGCGTTGCCAAGGGGCGATTTGGCCTATTTGTCGGCAAGAAAAATCTGGCAATGGGGTAATTGGCGAAAGCGATAATCAGCAAAGCGATTATACCCAAAACGTGCCACTTGGCGTATAAGTGGCATACGCCCTATCAGAGATAACCAATACCAGCCTTTTAAATGATGCCAGATGGCAAAAAAGGCATCTGCGCCTTGATGGATGTGCCCTTGGCTGTCTGTGACATGAAGGCGACGTAGGGCGGTTTCTTGTGTGATGCCCAAATCAGTCAGAGGCGCCGGGTCTGTGGCAATATCATGCCACGCGAAAATACCTTTTGGCGCAATCTTTTGATAATAGCGGATCTCTTTACTACAGAGCCCGCATTTGCCATCAAAATAAACTGTCAACACCATCTCATCTCCATCACTCACCATTGAGATGTAGGTGACAAGAGAGGTAAAAACTAGTCTTTGGCCAAAAAAGGCCAAATAAGGATCTTTTCTTAGCTTGTTACAATCGCAATGCCTGCTAGCACAAGGATAAGTGAGCCACGGGACACCATAGGGGTGACTTTCATCACTGTGGGGTGAGGGGGTTTGCCTGCGCGCGCTGATTGGGTGAGGTGGATATTTAAAAACGCCACCGCCCCCAGTAATAAAGTGGCACCGATTAATTTCATCGAAAACGCCCATCCCAGATCAACACCTTGATAGAGCGCCTGATAAAGACCAAGCCCTGTTAGCCAAATCAGGATTAAAGAGACAAGGCCTAAGCGCGCTAATTTCATCATTGTGGCTGGGACAGGGGGGGCAGGCGGGGTGGCGGCTTTGACATGTTCACGTGCTAGCAGGCCATTGGCAACGCCTAGTCCGCCTGCCAAGAATAAGGAGAGATAGTGAAAAAATTTCAAGATAACAACCCAACTCATCGTCATGCTCCTATGCTTATTGGTTATAAGTGAGGCTACCTTGCCGCTTGCATTGCGTCAAATTAGGCGCTTGCCTTGCTGTTGGCACTGGCAATCATGAAAGCCTATGTTACAGTGCATTTCATAAGCCAATGGATATAAAGTCAGCACCCTCATGTTAGATATTCTGCTATTATTATTTTTTGCAATCGGTATGGTGCTTGGTTATTTCCGTGGTGCCTATGCAGGCGTGATTTTACTGATCGCAAGCTATGTGCCTATTTTTATCTTTGTCTATTTCTATGATTTTATCTCTGAATTTGTCAGCGGTATTATCACCAATAGTGGCGACGGGATTACAGCGGCCATTGGCGGTTTAGGGGCTTTTAGTGGCCTGATTGCCATAGGCGGCCTCTTTGGGGCCTTGTTCTTTGGCACAAGATTGATTTTAAAAATCATGAAGGTCGAACAGCTTTCAGTGGCTGAGAAAATCGCTGGCGCACTGGTAGGGGTTATCGGCCAAAATATCGCCGCCACACTTGCTTTTTTCCTGATTTATACCGCGATTCCTGTGCATACGGCTTCGTCTGTCAAAGATTCGCTGTGGATTAAGATGATGCGACCTATCCACGTTATGACATATCCAACTTATGTCAGGGCACTGCGCAGCCGGACACAGAATTTGTCCGTTTCAATTGCGCAAAATGGCCTTGCAGAGACGTTTTTAGGGGGGGTCAGCCTTGCCTCTTTTAATGACGGGCTTGGCTTTGATAAACCAAGCATCGCTGACGCGGTGAAGGCGGTGAATAAGCTGAGTGAAAATATCAATATTCAGGAAATCACAGATCTACTTGATAGTGCCAAAGATCAAGATATCACGCCTGAAGAAATTGACCGCAGGATTAAAGAAGAACAAGCCAATCGTTTGCGTGAAATTCAACGCCAATTGAAATAAATCATGTGAAAATTATTTGGGAAGTCTTTTTTGTTTTCGCAATCACTTGCCTATGGCCCCTCATATAGGCCATAAGAAGAGCGTCTAGGCTATAATATTAGTAAAGTGAGTCCGTTTTGTCTGACAGGTTTGAGATAATTCAAAGTGATGATGCCACACGGCTGATTTTAAAAGGCGATGTGACAATACAGCATTCCCCAGAATTAAAGTCTGCTTTGGTCAAACTTGATAACAGCAAAGATCTGATTGTCGAAAGTGATGATTTAAATTACATCGACTCATCTGGGGTAGCTTGTTTGGTGTTAGCCTATAAGACATTAACGGCAGGCGGCTCAAAACTACGTCTTCATAAGCCTTCGCCTGCCTTAATTCATGTTTTGCAAACATTGAAATTTGATAGCTTATTCACCATCGAATAAGCGTCTATCTTATGATGCTTTTGTGATCTTCTTCTTCGGGTCATAGAAAGGCGTCTCGCAAATGGTAGCGGTGGCGACTTCATCCTTCATGCGGATCGTGACCGTATCACCTATCTGGCTATGGGCACTGTCAATCATAGCAAGCGCGATGTTCTGCTCAAGGCGAGGTGAATAGACAGCCGATGTGACCTTGCCAATCATCTTTCCCCCTTGTTCAATAGGCCAGAAGATGGTGTTTGGCCCTTCTAGGGGGGCATGGTCAATCATAAGGCCGATTTGACGCCGGCGCACACCCTCTTGTTTGATTTTCATCAGCGCGTCTTTCCCAATGAAATCATGGGGCACATCAAGTCTAACAAGACGATCGAGGTTCAGCTCAAACGGGTTGGTCTTGATATCCATATCAGCATGATAAGAGAGCATGCCCCCTTCAATGCGCCGAATAGTGGATGTGTGACCTGGTTTCAGGCCAAATTCGGCGCCTGCTTCCATTATCAAATCCCAAAGCTCAGTGCCGCGGCTGCCATCTTGAAGGTAAATCTCATAACCTAGTTCACTTGACCAGCCAGTGCGCGACACCACAAGCGCCATGCCATTTAACGTTAGGTGGCGTAACCAATAATATTTGAGGTCTGAGATCTCATCACCAAACAGCTTTACCATGATTTTCCCTGATTGCGGGCCTTGCAGCTGCAAGGGGGAGGCATCTGGCTCGTGAATATGGACATCTAGACCTGCATGAGTGGCAACGCCCTGTGCCCATAACAACACATCGCTATCAGCCAGAGAAATCCAATATTTATCCTCAGCTAGCCGCAGTAAAATAGGGTCGTTAATAATCCCGCCTTCTGCATTGGTAATCAGAATATATTTGCATTGCCCGACTTTTAATTCACGCAAATCACGCGGCGTTAATAATTGGACAAATTGGCTCGCATCTGGCCCTGAGATCTCAACTTGGCGTTCAACAGCGACATCGCAAAGAATGGCGTCATTTACAAGATTCCAAAAATTTTGCGTTGGGTTACCAAAATCGCGCGGAATATACATATGGTTATAAACTGAGAAATCAGCAGCGCCCCATTTGACTGTAGCATCAAAATAGGGGGATTTGCGAATTTGTGTGCCAAAGCCAAAAT
>JBMHDH010000041.1:0-11993 GCA_049889495.1 Puniceispirillaceae bacterium (SeqCode)
GTCAGGCTTTGACAAGGATTGGCAGACGGTCAAAATGTTCGATGATACGTTCGATTTTCGTTGATCGGCATAAGGCGCGATTTCGATCTCGCAAGATAAAAAGCGGATCTTCTTTGCCTTGAGGACGATGTTTTTCAATCACAAAATAAGGCGTTTCATGCGTGTTACGGAAAATCGAAAAATAGGCCACTTTGGGCGTGTGATCGAGGGCATAATCGCGCCATTGCCCTTTGGCAACACGCATAGAATAAGCCCCAATAATGATGTGAAATTCACTTTTTGAAAAGTAAAAGGGTTTGTCTTTTCGTTTGGTTGGTGAGATTTGGTTCATTGTCTTTCAAGGTTGCGTTCAAAAAAGTGCGAAAAAACATAGGATAAGTGTTTTTAGAACTGGCTGAATTCCACTATATCTTATATGGTGTGTCCTTCTAGGGGGAATTTCAAGCCCCATAATGCGTAAACCTGTCATCTTGTTGAACCATTTTTAGGTCAAAGATACATAAACAGCGATAAGAATAGCGATAATCCCATGGCAGATATTATTGATGAAATTAATGAAGAGCTAAAACAAGAGCGCATGCAGGCCCTTTTTGCCAAATATGGCAAAATTATTATGGGGATTGCTGGTGCGGTGGTGGCCATTGTTGTGGTAATCCAAGGTTATGGGATTTACCAAGATTCTGTGCGTGAAAAAGCAGCGAGCGCTTATTTCAACGCCCTTGGTCAAGAGGAAATTGGCGCAGCTCTATCTGAGGCAAAAGGTGATTTGGCTGGCGGCTATGATATGCTGGCACGGTTTGTGACAGCGGCAGAGATGGTTGCCAAAGAGAATAAGCAAGATGCCTATCCCATCTATGTTGCTTTGTCTGAAGATAGCGCGCTTAACATTGTTTATCGCCAATTTGCGGCCATGCAGGCTGTGATTAACGCGCCAGAGGCGGTTGCCATTGAAGAGTTAGAGGCTTTGATCTCGCCGATCGCCGAAGCAGCTGGTGCCAATCAAGGCTTGGCCTTAGAATTAATGGCAAATTTGGCACTTGAAAAAGGCGACATCGCTGGTTCAAAAGCGTTTCTTGAAAAGATTAATAGCCTACAAGATGCCCCAAATGGTTTGCGTCAGCGTGCCATTTCATTATCGACTGTCTTAGACGCACAGTCTTAAAACCAACGATAGGGTGCCTGTTATGCTGATGAGATCAAGAAGCGCATCACCATCAAAAGCGTTATTACCATTGGCAATGATTGGCTTAGCGACCTTAACCGCTTGCAGTGAGCCAGAATTGATTTTGCCTGGGGAACGCATTGCGGTTCTGCCTGAATTGGCGGTGGTTGAAATTAACGCTGATGCCGCATCACAAGGTGCCAATTTGGGCGAGGTACGCCAATCAAATTTATTTGGTCATGCTGGCGGTATGCCAGGACATGCGGGTGGTCATTTATCATTTGAATGGCCGCCAGCCCAGATTTGGCAAGCCTCTGTTGCGGGTGTCAAAGATGATATTGTTGAATTGGCACAGCCGGTTATTGCGCATGATCGCGTTTATGCGCTTGGCGCAGATGGTATGCTCCATGCCTTTGATTTGAACAATGGTGATGCGATTTGGCAAATGGTTGTCGAAGTGCTTGATGATGATCCTTTGGCAGGTGTCATGGGCGGTATTGCGGCCAATGATACAATGTTAATGGCGCATGCTAGCCAGCGCGATTTGGTGTCAATTGATATTGAAACTGGCGAAATGATTTGGGCCATCAGCCATAATGTCAGATTAAAAGGCGGACCAACATTGCTTGGTGATGAAGCGGTGATGGTCACTGATATTAATGGCCGCCTTTATGTCTATGATGCCGAAGATGGCACGCCTTTATGGGAACGTTCTGGCCTGCCGTCTAATACGGTTGTTTTTGGTGCGCCAGCGCCTGCTTTTGCGGGATCTGAAGTGGTTCTCGCAGGGTCAGGTGGTGAGATATCAGTTTATGATCCAACCACAGGTGATTTATTATGGGCTGATAGTTTGGCAAGCTTTAACCCGCGTACACCCTTGCAAGAATTGGGTGATGTGCGCGCGCATCCTGTGCATGATGGCAAATTGATTTTTGTGATCAGCCAATCAGGTCGCATGATCGCTTATCAAGCGGCCACAGGCATTGAATTATGGGAACAACCTATTACATCTATCGAACAGCCTTGGGTGGCAGGTGACACGATTTATGTTGTCACACTTGATGGGCGGCTTTATGCCTTGCGTCGCGGTGATGGCCAAGCGCGTTGGATGGTGGAATTGCCTGGTGCGTTTCCTGTTGGGGAAATCACATCAGATAATGTGCCACGCTATGTCAGCCCCTTAGTTGCCAATGGGAATGTGATGGTTATCAGCCGCAAGGGCAAAGCGCTTGTGTTTGATGCTATGACAGGCGAAAAACAAAATGAATTTTCTTTGTCAGGTTTATTTACGACTGCACCAGCCTTAGCGTCAGGGGCGTTGGCGGTTGTGAATGCGCAAGGCAAATTGGTATTGTATCGATAAAATTATGGTTTCTATTGCGATTGTTGGTCGTCCTAATGTTGGGAAATCGACCTTATTTAACAGGCTAACTGGCCGTCAACATGCGATTGTCGACAACCAGCCAGGCGTCACACGTGACAGGCGTGAAGGGGATGCCACATTGGCTGGCATGTCTTTTAAGCTGGTTGATACCGCTGGTCTGGAACAAGCCAAGGAAGGCACGCTTGCCGCCCGTATGCGCGGCCAATCAGAGCGCGCCATCGAAATGGCAGATATCATCTTGATGGTCATTGATGCCAGAGCAGGCTTGCTGCCTGATGATCATTTTTTTGCAAGGCAATTGCGTAAATCGCAACGCCCTGTGATCTTGCTGGCCAATAAATGTGAAGGCAAGCAAGGTGATATTGGCGCAGCAGAAGCATGGGAATTGGGGCTTGGCACGCCTGTGCCTGTCTCAGCGGCGCATGGTGAAGGTCTGGTTGATTTGCACGACGCCATCCTTGAACAAGCCGATCAGCTTGGTCTAACAGCAAAATTATTTGGTGAAGAAGATGAGGAGGCATTTGACGCTGATGATGACGATCTGATGCCTGAAGATGATGAAGATGGTCCCGAAGTTTGGGTCGAAGAAGATCAAGGCGCGCCTTTATCTTTGGCGATTATTGGACGCCCGAATATGGGGAAATCCACCTTGGTCAATACGCTGCTTGGCGAAGACCGATTGCTGACAGGGCCAGAGGCTGGCATTACAAGAGACGCTATCGCCTTGCCATTTTCCTATGCAGGGCGTGATTTTAAGCTTGTGGATACCGCTGGTATCCGCCGCCAAGCGCGCGTTGTTGACGCGGTTGAAAAATTGATGGTCAGTGATGCAGAACGCGCCATCCAATATGCCCAAGTTTGTGTGTTAATGCTTGATGGCAGACAGCCGCCTCATAAACAGGATATGGCCATTGCCCGTCATGTTGCCAATGAAGGCCGCGCGCTTGTTATTGCAGTGAATATGTGGGATGCGGTCGAAGATAAGCAAGCCGCATTAACACAAATCCATGACAGGCTAGAGACCTCATTGGCGCAATTGCGCGGCGTGCCTGTGATCCCGATTTCAGGGATGCATGGCAAAGGGGTTGATAAGCTGTTTCGCGCGATTTTGGCCATTCAGCGTGTTTGGAATACGCGGATTTCAACAGGCCGTCTGAACCGTTGGCTAGAGCCAATGCTTGAAGCGCATCCCCCGCCATTGGTCCAAGGGCGTCGTTTGCGTATTCGTTATATGACACAAGTCAAATCAAGACCGCCGACTTTTGCGCTATTTGTTAGCCGTCCTGCCGATCTGCCAGATCATTATTTGCGTTATTTGGTAGGCGGATTGCGTGCTGATTTTGGGCTTGATGGCATTCCTGTGCGGATGATTATGCGCAAAGGCAAGAACCCTTACGCTTAAAAAAGGGCATTCATCTGTCATTTATGGCCTTATAAAAGCACCCTCTCCAGCCGGTCACAGATCTTTGTGATAAGGCGCGATAGGGTGGTTATCGCATCATAATTAATCCGATCTGGTGATTTGCAATAAAGCGCACGATTTACCTCAATCTGAAGGGTGTAAACAGGCCCTTTATGATTGCCATAATGGCGCGTGATATATCCGCCTGCATAAGGATGGTTCCAGCGATAAGACAGCCTGCTTTGTGTCATGATATGATCAATTTCAAGATGCATATTGGCTGGCAAGCTTGCGCCGAAATTATCCCCTAAAATAAGATCTGGCAAAGCGCGGCCTTGCGCATGTGATGGCATGGAATGGATATCAACCACAAGACATGCTTCATGCTGGGCTTTTGCCTCAGCGATCAAGTTCGCCAATTTATGGTGATAAGGGTGATAAAACTGATTTATCAAATCTTGTGCAACGCCCACAGGCCATTTGTGATCATAAAGCGGTTCGCGCATCCCTGAAAGGCGCGGCATTACCCCATAGCCAGCTTTGACATACCCCACATAAGTGTCATGGGCGCCGAGCGGGGCAACGTTTTCATGAAATAATAAAGGATCAAGCGCGGTGGCGGGGCGATTTAAATCAATGATGGCACGGCTTAATGTCGCAGACAGGCATGGTCTTGTATTCTGTTGGACGCCCTGGCCGATGGCTGATGTTGCGGTATCTTCTAGGCTACGAAACCGTGCTAGCTGATCATAGCTAGGGCCTGTTATCTCAAGGGGATAATGATTGCCGCCATGGGGCACAGACAAGATCACAGGGCCTGTCATGCCTGCAGATGATACCGCAAAAGCGGGGATCTTTGACAGGGGCAGGATGCGCGCAGGATGCGATCTCCAATCAGGTGTGAGGGCAGTAAGGGCAAGGTTCTGTGTCATGGCCAAGAGCATAGGATGTTTGATAGACTTGCCAAGATATTTTTTTAACGGCGGTGTTATTATGGTCGCAGGTTTCAGCAAAAAGCAGGGCTTGACAATAGGTTCGATTATCGCCTATTACCATGCTTCATCAGATGATGTGGGGAGCGTTAGCTCAGCGGGAGAGCACCACGTTGACATCGTGGGGGTCACTAGTTCGATCCTAGTACGCTCCACCATCTGATTGCAGCAGATAAAGGCACCTTCCCAAAGGGCAATAGGTGTCTTTTTTTTGTTTAATTTTGATCTGACCAAACCGCGAATTCATTCCCCGAGGGACAGGTGAAGTGAAACCGTCTTCCCCCAGGAAAATCAAAGATTGCCGTTTTAATTGTGCCATGATGGGCTATGATTTTTGCCAATGTGGCGTCTAGGTCTGATGAATAAAACACAAGCAAGGCGGCGCCTTGATCACTATCAGATCGTTTTTCAGATCGGTAAAATCCGCCCTCAACCCCTTGTTTATCAAAGGCGGTATAATCAGGGCCATAATCGGTGAAATGCCAACCAAAAACAGATGTGAAAAAAGCCTTGGTGGCTGCGATATCACAGGCAGGATATTCCACATAATTGATGGTTTCATGATCATGTTTCATGAGGGTATGCCTTGGCCATTTTCCGCGCTATCTTTGCGTTTGCGTCTTTCATCATATAATTGAAACAGCACAGATAATAATTCATCATCCATGCTGGCAAAGATCGCTTGGCCTTGCGTATCTGCCTGAAAGGTTAGCCGCAATAATTCGGTAAAGCCGATTTGATCACCAGGTGGGTCCAGATCGTGGCTTGCCAATAAGGCATCAGCTTTGACAAAAATAGCCTCGATCATTTGGTTTAATTCATCGGCGGTTGGGTTATGCATCTGATCTGCCTTTGGTTGTTCGGCTTATGGTTTACGATAAATCAGGCAAGATATGAAGACCAGCCTCATCCACTGCCAATTCCCAGCTTTGTGTCACAGATGACATGGGTAAATCATCATATAAATGGGGAAAGAGCTGGCCGCCGCGTGATTCTTCCCATGTGATGGCCAAACCATCTGTTGCAATTTGGGCTAGGGTCAATCCGCTTTTGCCAGTGAAATGTAAGGCCAAGGTTTGCGCTGTTTGCGCGGCGGTTGAAAAATGAATATAGCCATCGGTAAGATCAATGCCAGAGCCCGAAAAAACACCTTTTTCTTCTGCCTCGATCCATAAAGCAGTTGGACAAATTTTATAAATATACTCAGCCATGATGTGGTCCCTTTGTCATAAGGATATGAGATAATGTCTGTTTGAATTTGGCGCGGTCTGCTTTGGAAAAGGGGGCAGAACGCGATTGGTGAAATGGGTTTGCGGCTCTGATATCGGTCATCAAATCGCGGGTCGCAAGGATGTTCCCAATATTATGCGGGGTGATTTCTGACCCATCAGGGCGTATCACATAGGCTTGTTTATCGATCGCTTTGGCTGCAAGGGGAATGTCATTTGTGATCACAATATCGCCATTTGTCGCGCTCTCAGCAATCCATTTATCGGCTTCATCTGGTCCAGATGATACGATCTTTAGGCTGATAAGCGGGTGCGGATGAGGCCTGATGCCGCCATTACAGACCATGATGGTTTGCACATCATGGCGGATCGCCATATCTGTAATATCATCTTTGACAGGGCAAGCATCTGCATCCACATAGATAATCATTATTTTTGAAAAACCCCTTTAATCATAGCCAAGCTGGATTGGTTGGCGTTATGATAATGCCATGGAATCTAACTAAGCAGCTGTTCTTTATGACTGATAAGGGGCATGGCTTCAACCAATTTTCTATCAGCATTAGAAGACAGGAGCGCCGATTGCTATTTTACACCTTTCTTATCCTAGGTGCCTTTGTCGGCGGCTTTGTGAATGGGTTATCTGGCTTTGGCACAGCGTTATTTGCCCTTGGCTTCTTTCTCGCCATTATGACACCGCTTGACGCTGTGGCTTTGATTGTTTTGATGTCGTTATTTGCAGGGCTAATCAGTTCTCGGCCTTTGCTTAGTTATATGCCTGTTAATAAGCGTTTCATTTTAGGCTTTACCTTGCCTGGGATTGTTTGTGTCCCGCTTGGTGTGGGGGTGTTGTCTTATATATCAGTTGATATGTTGCGGCTGGTTGTGGCTGTTTTATTGCTGTTATATGGTGGTTATTTTTCCCTGCGCGCAACCTTGCCACGTATCACAGGCGCATTTCCGATAATGGATGCGGTCATTGGCGCGATTGGCGGGGTGCTTGGCGGGATGGGTGGTTTATCAGGCGCGTTACCAACCATGTGGCTCGCAATGCGTGATTTTGAAAAACATGACGCAAGGGCGATCTTGCAAGCTTATAATATGACCTTGCTATTCATTGCCTTTTTGGTGCTGATTTATAAAAATGCTTATGATGCGGCATTGCTTTTGTCATCTGTGATTGCCATCCCTGTTGCAATGCTGGCAACACCGCTTGGATTATTTGTCTTTAAAAAGCTGTCAACGGATCAATTTAAACGCCTTCTTATTTCAATGATGTTGATTTCTGGGCTAGTGATGTTGGCCCGCATCCTCTTTTGATAAATCAAACCAGCCCCGCCTTTGCTGCGTAAAAAGTGCCATAGAACAAATGATTTTGGGTGGTTCTTATGATGATAAAATACCCTAATTTTGGCCGCAGTCTGTTACTGGTGAAAGCGTGTTTCATTGCGGGCCTTTTATGTATGATAGGAGGGCAAGCCATGGCGTCAGATACCCCAAGCTATCAGCTGGTTGCTGGTCCTGAGTTATTGGCAGACCATAATATTGAATTACGCCGCTATGAAACCGCATTGGTGGCATCTGTGCGGGTTAAATCTGATAGCTGGCGCAGTGCCGCCAATGCCGCCTTTCAGCCACTTGCCAATTATATTTTTGGACAAAATCAGCGTAATGAAAAAATTGGCATGACAACGCCAGTTACAACACATCAAATTGAAACGCCAACAGGCGAACGTGCGTTTGAAGTGCGGTTTTTTATGCCAAACCGCTATGAGATGGATAGTTTGCCACAACCTCAAAATGGCTATATTCAGCTGACCAAACTAGAAGAAGTGACCTTTGCGGCCATTCGTTTTAATGGCGCGGCTAATGGGGCTGGTGCCACTCAGAATTTTGCCAAACATGAAACCAAATTGCGCACCATCTTAGGTCAAGCAGGCTTAACGCCGCAATCTGAGGCGCATTATGCGGTCTATAACGGGCCGTGGACCCCCAATTTATTGCGCCGTAATGAAGTTTTAATTGCCATCAAAGCGCCATAGGCTGATAACAGGAAAGATAAGCTTTTGGTCAAAAGGGTGTGATGATGGAAGCAGAGCGTATTTTTGCCGCTGTGATGCGACATTACACAGAATTAGGCCAAGCGTGCCTGTCTGAATTCACGCTAAAGACAAATCGCCGCCCTGATATTTTATGTTTGGCCAAAGATGGGCAGATCACCATCATCGAAGTCAAATCATCGGTTCAGGATTTTCGATCTGACAAGAAGTGGCAAGCGTATCTGGCATGGGCAGATCGGTTTTTCTTTGCGGTTGATGATGGCTTTCCCACAGACATCCTGCCAGATGAAAGCCAGTGTGGGATTATCATAACAGATGGGTTTGATTGTCATCATTTGCGCGATGCCCCCTATCAGAAATTGCCAGCGGCGCGTCGCAATGCCCTGATAAAACAGCTTGCACGAACCGCGATGCTGCGCCATTACCACAGCCAATTATCCAGTGATATCTTGTCGTTGGACGACCCTGTTGAGGGGTAGGGCTGTGCGGCGCAAACTTTGTATGTCATCATAAAAAAAGCCCGGATGGTAAACCATCTGGGCTTTTCAATTTGGCATCTTCAATTGCGGGAGGAGGGCAATAAAATCTGCCGATCTATTCAGTGCAGCAAGGGGGATTATGCTGCGTCTGAATAAATTGAAGAGACATAAGCGTTGATTTGTGAGCGGTGAATGCCCAAATCGTTCAATGTTCTGTCATCTAGATTTTGTAGAGCGCGACGTGTGTTGTTCACTTCCATCTTTTTTACAAAACGCTGAACCATGTTATTGGTGAAACGGCGCTGATATTCCATGAATTGATCCATTTTTAAAAATCCTTTCGGTGTCATGTTTGTCGGCTATGCTGATGGCTGGCAGGGAGGAGGGGCCAGCCATCAGCTGTTGGCCTGTTACTGCGCCTATCTGTTTTCAAGGTAAAGCCTATTTTTGAAAAAAAAATCAGACTAATTTTTTTGTCATATTTCAAAATTTTTTATTCGTTAATTACTTTTTTGACGTAATATTAGGACATAAAATTATAAAATAGGGCTTTTGTTAAAGTCACTGTTTCTGTTTTAGAAACAATAGGTGATTCTCTGTGCTGTTTTGATGGGCTTGTGTCGCGGGCACAAAGCGAGGCAAAAGCAGGTGATTTCATTGTTCTATTCCTTTTGCGCTGGCAGCATCTTATGGTATCAGGCACATCACAAATAATTAGTTACGAGCCTATCGTCACGACCATGTCATACTAATGAAATCATCTTGTTAGCGTGATCACACAAAAGCACAAGAAAGGCACCCGCCATGGATAGCGAAGTGAAGAAAATCATAGTTGGCGATTCCCCCATTCATGGGCATGGTGTGTTTGCCTTGGTGCCAATCGCCGAAGGAGAGACGATTGAAAAATGCACCTATCTGGTGATTGATGATGATGATTTGCAGCCTGCCAATCGGTTAAATGATTATCTGTTTAACAGCCCTGGTGAAGAAGGTGATTATCTTGTGATGATGGGCCATGGCATGTTGTATAATCACGGACTGCCATCCAATGCGTCTTGGGAAATTGATGATGATAATCGCTTTGTGCGCTTTTATGCCACAAAAGCCATCTCAGCAGGTGAAGAGATTGTGCATGATTATGGTGAAGATTATTGGGAAACCCGAAAAGAATAAGACGCTTGCGTTATAATAGGACCTGCCACACGTAAAACACTTTGCATACTATCCATAATGGCCTATTCTTGCGAATGACTATTTTGCGCGAATAAGTAATGTCGATCGGTATGTTGTTATGGTTGTAGTGCGTTTTCTATGTAGCCTATCTTTGATGCTTATGCTGGCTTTGCCATCTTTTGCACAATTACAGCGCCCGATTTCAGGCGTTGTTGCCGCCAGCTCTGGCAAGGTCGAAGTGCGATATATGGCGCCAGATGGTGCGGAAATTGGCCGTGTGGCGGGCGTTGGCGATCCCATTTACCTAGATGATGAGATTATCACAGGCCCTGATACCAGCTTGCAAATTCTATTGAAGGATCAAACTGTCTTTACCATTGGTCCCAATGCGATATTGGTGTTTGATGAATTTATCTATGATCCCACAGGTGCCGAAGAGTCAAGCCTGACAGCCTCTGTTCAAAAAGGCGCCTTTAAATTTATTTCAGGTAAAATATCAAAAAAATCACCAGAGGCGATGCGTTTGAAATTGCCAAATGCGACCGCGTCTGTGCGTGGTACCACAGTCGCTGGCCGTGTCAGTGAAGAAGGTGAGGCAGATGTCATCTTATTATCAGGCGCGATCAGTGTGACTTCAGATATTAACCCTGCGCCAATTGATATTTTCCAGCCTGGCTGGGGCACTTCGATTTCGGCTGTTGGGACGGTATCTGATCCCTTTCAGTTAACAGCAGAAGCGTTGGATTCTATTTTGGCAGAAGCGAGCGTTGAGGCACCAGCTGAACAGCAAGATCAAGCCGCAGAGGCGGCAACAGATGGTGAGGGCGAGCAAGCAGAAGACGGGGCCACCACCACAACGGCCTTACTGCAAACAGACTTAACGCCTGAACAAGCGGTGATTGCAGAGTTTACCCAGACAGTAGCAACAGAATTGGCGGCGAATGGGGAAACAGAGGTCGCTATTGGTGATTTGTTTAATTTGATTTTGGCCAATTCAGATTTGGTGGCCCAACTAGAAGCACAAGGCCTTGATGTCACCGATGCACCAACTGATATCAATTACGCTTATTTGGATACACAATTGGTATCAATGCTGGCTTCTGGTGCATCACCAGAATATATGAAATTATTATCAGATGGGTCAGGCGGTTATTACCTTAATCATAGTGACATTGACCCTACATTGGCACAGATGGTGTCTGAAAGTTATTCTGGGTCTGTCACATTCACTGGCTCTGGTTTGAATTTTGCCGCAAGAGGCTCTTCGACCAGCGCCTCTGGGACAGCTAGCTTTGACTATACCATTTTTTATGACACAGCCAGGGCCACAGGCTCCTTTGCGATTAATGGCCTACAGATAAATGGCAATAATTATGGTGATGCCAGCCAAAGCTTTACCAACATCTCTTTATATAATCGCTCGCAAGTTGATTTTGTCGATGATGGCATTGATGATTTTCAAGTCGATGTCGGAGATGAAATTTTCGAAGTTGAATTGGCCAATGTGACCTTTAATGAGGGCGGCAACGAAGCTTTTGCGCAATTAAATAGCTCACTTGGCTCAATCACTGATGGCACAGATGTTGTAGATGGCATTTTGGGCAGCACGAATATTATGGTGAATGATACCTCCGATGGGGAATTACGCGCACGCGTCGAAAAACATGGCGTTGGCCGTAAAAATTAATCATTCAACAAAAAGAGAGCCAATCAGCCTTCTTGGATGATCGCAGGGTCAAAAGCAGGACGTGAGAAAATTTCGCGCAACATTGGCGCAAAATAAGATAATGGCTTTGTTGGGTAATTAGGGTCAAAGGCCATCTGGTCCCAATCACGACAGAACCGCTCGCAACTGGCAAACCATTTATGATCTTTCCATCTGTCTCTCTCATCAGGGTTCAGGCCTAATTTATCAGCGTAATATTTCATCTGAAAGACGCCATGCATTTCAAGGATCCACGTGACCTCAGAACGCACATAGGGGCGAATGATTGCGGCCGCAAGCTGGGAATGATTTTCAGGAGCCAATTCATCTCCTAGATCATGGATCAAAGCGGCAACCACCATTTCCAAATCAGCGCCATCAGCTTCAGCCCTTGTTGCGCTTTGCAG
>JBMHDH010000042.1:0-20523 GCA_049889495.1 Puniceispirillaceae bacterium (SeqCode)
GGCGACAAACGGGTTAAAGGTCTTATCTGCAAAATAATTCGCATAATAAAGCGCGTCGCCTGATTGCCGCCATGCTGGAAAGCCAGAAAAGAATACCAAGGTGGTGGCATGAAACATAAAAATCGCTTCATTGGTATAGGCCGGCCAAGCAAGACGAAGCATGGTTGGCCAAATAATGATGCGAAACCGCCGCCATCCAGACATGCCATAAGCATCTGCGGCTTCTAGATCACCGCGTGGCACAGCACGCAATGCACCATAGAAAATTTCAGCTGAATAAGCCGATGTGTTTAAAAATAACACAATCAAAGCACCGAGCCAGGCACGTGTCAGCCATCTTGTTTGTGCGTCAATCACCACCCATCCTAAATCAATGATGACACCGATCTTTGGCAATAGCACAAAGGCTTCATAGGCCAAGAAAAACTGGATGAATAATGGTGAGCCCCGAAACAGAAAAATAAAGGCATTGGCTGGTTTTTGCGCCCAAACATTGGCGCTGTTTTTGCCAATGGCCAATAAGGTCGCAAACCAAAAACCGAAGAATAACGCAAGCACCCCAAAATACACATTCCAGATGACGCCAGAACCGATCAGCACAATTTGTTCGCACAAGGTGATATCTGATTTTGGCAAAAGCCGCTCGCCAATGCCAATAGCACGCAACCCATAGGCGTGAATGGTATCAATACAAGAGGTCATGCCGCCCCTCCTGTAGCGGTTTTTGCCGCTGCTTTTCCTCTGGCTTGAAAATCTGATTTTGCGATTAATTTTCCAAAAATAATCTCTGAGACATAGGTGATGAATAAATAAAATGCTAATAGCACAAGGAAATACCATAACCGCCAATCAGGATGCGGATAAGAAAAGGCAGATGTTTTCGCAGAGCCCAATTCTCTTGCCCAATAAACGATGTCTTCAACACCCAACAAGAATAATAAGGGCGTTGCCTTAATCAAGATTTGCCATAAATTCGACAAGCCTGGCAGGGCGTAGAGCCACATTTGCGGAAAGATGATGCGCCTGAAAATCGTCCGCCCATTCATGCCAAAAGCGGCCCCTGTTTCAATCTGGCCTTTCGGCACAGCTTGCATCGCGCCATATAAAATATTGCCAGCAAAAGCCCCAAAAACAATCGCAAATGACAGTGAGGCAAGCGCGAAGCCATACACCTCATGCACCCATTGATCTGCATTGCCCAAAGGCAGCTTTGCCATTTTACAAACCACAAAATCATTGCCTTGTCTGATAGGTTCAGTGACATCAGAACAATAAATTTTATGACGAATGGTCTCAAAAATCTGATCTAGCGCGATTGGCATGAATAAGAAAAACACGATATCAGGGATACCGCGTACCATCGCGATATAGCCCTTGCTGAAAAATCGCACTGGCAAAAAAGATGATCGGCTGCCAAGCGCGCCAGCAAAGCCAAATAACATGGCCAATGGCGCGGTCATAGCCAACAACACCATCACAGTCAAAAAAGAGCCATAAAATGCCATATGCTTGCCTGTTGTAAGGTAACAAGCAAACCAATGCCACCCTTCAAGGGTCTTTGGGGCTTCGCAGGCAAAAAAATCAATCATAAAAGGCAATCATCTAGGCTTTTAAAAAAAGTGAAAAATAATAACATAGATACGCAAAAAAAAGAGGAAGGCCTGCCGTCGATCTGCAAGAGATCTGCTATGGGCCAGCCTTCCTTATTATGTTCAAATTGCATGAGGCCATTTGATAAGATCAAAGGGGAACATGCAAGCCATCACGTGCTGGCTTAGTATGTTTGTGCTTCGTCACCGAACCACTTTTTGATCATAGCGTTCAATGAACCATCCGCTTTTACAGATGCAATTGCCGCATCCATTTTCGCCTTTAGCGCGCCATCTGATTCACGGATACCCATGCCAATACCGCCGCCGATTGCAACGTCACCAGCAAAGACCATGTCGCCGCCTGATTCCGCCACGATTGGTGCTAGATATTCTTTATCAGCAAGCACAGCGTCTGCTTCGCCATTTTTCACAGCTGCGATTGTTTCGTCAGGTGTCGCGAATTCAACCAATGTCGCGCCTGATGCTGCGATATGGCTTGCCTGAATTGTGCCTGTCTGTGCTGCGATTACGCCGCCATTGACGTCAACTGATGTGCCTGAAAGGGCCACATATGATGATGGTGATGGTGGGATATAATCTTGTGTGAAATCGATCACTTCATCACGTTCTGCTGTGACAGACATGCCTGCGATGATTGTGTCATAGTTGCCTGATACCAAATTTGGAATGATTGAATCCCATTCATTTGTTACCCAAACACAATCTAGCTTTGCGCGCTTACATAGCTCGTCACCCAATTCGCGTTCAAAACCATCCACTTCACCAGCGTCATTGATAAAGTTGTAGGGAGGGTATGCCCCTTCTGTACCCATGCGAACTTTGTCAGCTAGTGCTGGACCTGTCATGACAACCATCGCTGCCATTGCCAAAATAAATTTCTTCATGTCACTCTCCTCAATGACCGTTAAGTGCGTTCCTTATAACGTTGTGACAGTGGCACTCAAAAACTGTCTCAATCGCTCAGATTTCGGATTTTTGAAAAGCGCAGCTGGCTTTCCTTCTTCCTCAATCAGGCCCTGATGCAAGAACACAACACGGTCCGATACATCATGCGCCAAATTCATGTCATGAGTTACTAATATCATAGTCCGACCTTCATCTGCCAGTTGTTTGATCACTTTCACCACTTCTTGTTCCAACTCTGGATCTAGTGCAGATGTCGGCTCGTCAAATAATAGGGCACGTGGCTTCATTGCCAAGGCCCGCGCGATCGCGGCGCGTTGCTGTTGGCCCCCTGATAATTGTGAGGGGAAAAAATCAGCCTTATCAGCGATGCCAACTTTCTCAAGCCAGCCTATCGCCTCATCTTCAACCTCTTTGCGGTCACGCCCAAGCACACTGACAGGCGCTTCTGTGACATTTTGCAAGATGGTCATATGGGCCCATAAATGAAATTGCTGGAACACCATCGCAAGATTGGTTCGGATATGGCGCAATTGTGCGCCATCTGCTGGCATACGGCTTGCCGCATGATCTGTGCCAGATTTTTTGCCATTTTCAACCCAGCGGACAGTCTCATTTTCAATGATCACATCACCTGATTCTGCTGATTCCAACAAATTCGCACACCGAAGCAATGTGGATTTCCCTGACCCAGATGACCCAATTAACGAGACAACTTCGCCTTTATGGGCGGTTAAGCTGACGCCTTTTAACACATCCAAATCGCCAAAAGATTTGTGAATATCACGCAATGTGATCACTGGCTGTGCGCCATTATTTTTTGCAGATTTTGTTGCTGTTGACACTGATACGTCCTGACTTATCTAGCCGCAAAAGCGGATAAACCCAATTACGCTAGAAATAAACCAGCTTGGCAGAAGGTTCAAGTTAACAATCACCACTATCCCCCCTTATCATCCCCCCTTATCATCCCCAATGTGGCATGGCAAAGCAGGCTTGCTTGCAAAAGCGGTTGCTTTTCGAATATTATGCCGTCGATGACAGTCAATACGGTTCGGGGAAGTGCAAGAATGACTGAGGCAATCAAAAATCAGGTGATCGCAGAAATTCCAGCAATGGAAGATAAAACAGGGTTTGTTGTCGCCGCTTTATATAAATTCACCGTGATGGAAGATATCGCATCTTGGCAAGAGACCTTGCGCGAGATTTGCCATGAAGCAGAGATGATGGGCACCTTATTGATTGCAAATGAGGGGTTAAATGGGACGGTATCTGCGTCTTATGATGGCATGGTGCGCTTTGTGTCTTGGTTGCGTAAACAGCCCCAATTTGAAGATATCGCCATCAAATATGCGCATTATAAAGAACGCCCTTTTAACCGCATGAAAGTGCGATTGAAAAAAGAAATCGTGACGATGGGCAAGGCTGATATTTTTCCGTCTCAAAATGCGGGCACTTATGTTGAGCCGAAAGATTGGAACAATTTAATTTCAGATCCTGATGTGATGGTGGTTGATACCCGCAATCATTATGAAACAGCCATTGGCACATTCAAAGGTGCCGTTGATCCTGAGACAAAATCATTTCGTGACTTTCCCCAATGGGCAGAAAATTTGGCGAATTTGCCAAAAGATGAACGTCCCAAAAAATTGGCGATGTTCTGTACAGGCGGCATACGTTGTGAAAAATCCACAGCCCTGATGCGTCACTATGGGTTTGATGATGTGTATCATTTAAAAGGCGGCATCTTAAAATATTTTGAAGATGTGCCTAGTGAAGAGTCTCTGTGGGAAGGCGAATGCTTTGTCTTTGACAGCCGCGTTTCTGTAGGTCATGACCTGAAAAAAGGCCAATATGAATTATGTTTTGCGTGCCGCATGCCTGTAACAGACGATGATCAAGACGATGAACGCTTCTTGCCAGGCTTGTCTTGTCCGCATTGTTTTGACCAAAAAACAGACGACCAAATGGCCCGCTATCGCGAACGACAAAAACAAGTTGCCTTAGCAAAATCACGTGGTGAGGCGCATATAGGACGAAAAGTTCGCAATTAGAAAAATCACCGCAATAAAATACTGCGCGATATGCTTTTTTGATTTTTTTTCCCAAAAAACGATTTATGGTCCCCTATGAGGTCAGACGTAGACTGGCGGGTTCTGGCATCATCTTAACCATTGTTTTTCAATCAGATTGGAAAAAATAAAATGACAGCAAATGAGGCTCGTTCCAAGCGCGGTGCAGGTCGTGCAGCAAGACACAAACAACGCCAAACAGCAGGGGCAATCCCGCACCCGTGCCCGCCTGGGCAAATTGGTGGTGCGTTCCAGCCTTTAAGCGAACAAAATATCATTGATATAACAGACGCTGCCTTTCGCTTGCTTGAAAATTTGGGCATGGGCGAAGTCCCAGATTATCTGGAAGAAGCCGCGCTTGAATTAGGAGGGCATTTAAACGCAGATGGCCGCCTTTGTTATCGCCGCGAATTGGTTGAAGAGATTATCGCAGGCACACCAAAAGAATTCACGCTTTATGCGCGTGATCCAAAACATAATCTCGAAGTTGGTGGCAAAAAAGTTTATTACGGGACAGCAGGCGCCGCTGTGCAAACCCTTGACCTTGATACAGAATTATACCGCGCTTCAACCGTTCAAGATTGTTATGATTTTGCCAAATTAGGTGACAAGCTTGAGAATTTGGCATGGTTTTCGCGCACCTGTGTTGGCACAGATGTCGAAGATATTGTCGAAGCTGATATTAACCAAGCCTATGCGCTTTGTTCTGGCACAAGCAAACATATCGGCACCAGCTTTAACGTGGCCGAGAGTGTGGCACCTGCCATGGAAGTCTTTGACATGGTGGCTGGCGGTGAAGGCAAATTTAAAGAACGGCCATTTTGTAAATTGCATCTGACCTCCATTTTGTCACCCATGCGTTATGGCGAAGATGCGGTGGGAATTGCCAGAGAAGCCGTCAAATATAACATGCCGATTAATGCGATTATCGCGGCCCAAGCTGGCGCAACGGCCCCTGCGCCTTTGGCGGGTATGTTGGTCCAAACAACAGCCGAAGCGCTTGCCGCATTGATGATGATTAACGCCTTTAGCAGAGGTCATCAGGTTATTTTCTCAAATTGGCCATTTGTGGTTGATTTGCGCACAGGCTCTTTCACAGGGTCAGGTGGTGAAATATCTGTTCTGAATGCTGGTGCGGCGCAAATTGCCAATTACCTTGGGCTTGTGGGTGGCGTTGCCACATCAATGGCAGATGCCAAGGCTGTGGATGCACAAATGGGTGCTGAAAAAACATTATCGGCTGCGGCCGCTGGCCTTGCTGGGGCAAATCTTGTTTATGAATCAGCTGGCATGATGGCAAGCTTGCTTGGTGTCTCTTTTGAGGCGATGATGCTAGATAATGAAATGATCGCCAATATTCAGCGCGCCATCAGAGGCTTTGAGGTCAATGAAGACACGCTTGGATATGATGCGATTGTCAATCATGTGATGAATGAAGGCCACTTTTTGGGCGGCGAGCAAACCATGGGTTCTATGCTTCGTGATTATTATTATCCCAAGCTAGCGAACAGAGATAACCCGACCATTTGGGCAGAATCTGGCTCTCCGAATGCGTGGGGCACCGCCAAAGAAAAGGTTCGGGAAATTCTGTCAGCGCCGCGCGAAGATTATGTCGATGCCGCAACAGATGCGGCGATCAGAGAGCGGTTTAATATTTATATCAAACCAGAAAATATGTAACAATCTGACATTATTTTTGAGGCGCCTTGTACCCATGTTGATTTTTGAAAAACCGTTCACACAGCAAGAAAGCATCCCTGAAGAAGGCATTGAACGGGCTGTCGAAATCTTAAGATCAGGGCGCCTTCATCGCTATAATCTTAGCCCAGTTGAAAGCGGCGAAGTGGCATTGCTTGAACAAGATTATGCCACATGGCAGGAACGCGATTATTGTATTGCCACAACATCAGGTGGCACAGCCATTCAATTAGCCTTGCGGGCGGCTGGTGTTGAGGCTGGTGATCTGGTTTTGGCAAATGCCTATACATTGGCCCCTGTTCCTGGGGCGATATATAATGTGGGCGCAAAAGCGCTTTTGGTTGAAATCGACTCTAATTATCATATGGATTTGGATGATTTTGAAGCCAAAGCCAAACGCTCTGGTGCCAAATATTTGTTACTGTCACATATGCGCGGTCATATTGGTGATATGCCAGCCATCATGAAAATAGCCGAAGATCATAACATCACGGTGATTGAAGATTGCGCACATACGATGGGCGCAAGATATCATGGCATCCGTTCTGGCAATTATGGGCATGTCGCAGCTTTTTCCACGCAGACTTATAAACATATTAATTCTGGTGAAGGCGGGTTATTGACCACCAATGATCCCTTAATTGCCGCAAAAGCAACCATTATGTCTGGTTCTTACATGCTGTATGAACGCCATGGCGCAGGCCCAACAGCAGAGGTGTTTGAAGAGATCAGAACCAAAATGCCGAATTTTTCATGTCGTCTTGATCATGTTCGTGCGGCGTTAATTCGGGCCCAATTGCCCAATCTAGACCAGAATATTGCGCGTTGGAACATGCTTTACCAAAGACTTGATCAAGGCTTAAGACAGATTTCTGGCATCAGCTTGCCGCAACGACCGCAAGCAGAATTTTATGTGGGATCATCCATTCAATTTCGTGTTGATACCCTTGATGGAGATGACATCCCGCATTTTCTGGCCGCTTGTGGCAAGCGCGGCGTTGAATTAAAATGGTTTGGCGCAGATCGTCCATTGGCATTTACCTCACGCTATGATAGCTGGGATTATCTAGGCGAGCAGCCCGATTTGCCAGCAACCAAAACCGCACTTGATAAAACCATTGATATGCGTGTCCCCCTGACCTTTGATGAGGCAGATTGCACCATTATCACAGATATCATCAAAGATGTGCTAGCAAGCGACTTTAGCGCCTAAATTGGGTTTGCTGGCAGGTGATCTCTGCCATGCGGGCTGTCTAAGTCTTGCAACGGACCTTCAGGGACAATTTGCGTTGGGTTAATCATCGTGTGGCTGGCATAATAATGTGTTTTGATATGATCAAAAAACACCGTATCTGCGATTTGTTCTAGCTGATAGATCTCTTTCATATAGCCATAAAGATTGGGATAATCAGCGATACGTTTCAGATTACATTTGAAATGCCCCACATAAACAGGATCAAAGCGGATCAATGTGGCAAATAGGCGAATATCTGCCTCAGTAAATCGCGCACCCATCAAATATCGGTTTGATTCCAGCCGCTCTTCGAGGGTTTCAAGAGCGTCAAACACATCTGTGACTTCTTTGCGATAGACATCAAAACTTGTGGCAAAGCCTGTTTTGTAAACCCCATTATTGACCTTGTGATAAACAAGCTCATTGACCTGTTCGATTTCATCACGCATCTCAACTGGCCAAAAATCACGATCATTGCCTGTGATATCATCAAAGGCAGAATTCAACATGCGGATGATTTCAGATGACTCATTCGAGACAATGCAATTTTGTGCCTTATCCCATAAAATCGGCACAGTAACGCGCCCGCTTGTTTGGTCATATGAGGCAAGATAGACATCACGCAAAAACGCTTTGCCCATCAGGTGATCGCCTGTTGCGCCCTTAAAATCTGTTTCGAACGTCCAGCCATCACCCAGCATCAAAGGATGGACCACAGACACATCAATCAGCGCCTCTAGGCCTTTTAGATGACGCATCATTAAGGTGCGATGGGCCCACGGGCAGGCATAAGAGACATAAAGATGATACCGCCCTGCCTCTGCCTGAAAGCCACCTTCGCCTGTTGGGCCCGCTGTGCCATCTTTTGTGACCCAATTGCGGAACCTTGCGACATCACGCACAAATTTCCCTTGTGATGCTTTGGTATCATACCATGCATCAGACCAAACGCCATCGACCAACAAACCCATAATCAGGCCACCTTTATTCTGAAAAACATTGTTGTTTTATGCTGTGTGATATGGGCTTTTTTGGAAAAAAGACCAGTTATCTTTGATAAAAAAACAGATCACCCGTTGCGCAAGGCGGCGATATTGTCTTGGTACTGATCAGGCCCGCCTTTAAATGCCGCAGATCCAGCGACAATGACATTGGCCCCTGCTTGTTTTACCAGACCCACATTATCGGCTGTGACACCGCCATCGACTTGGATATTGATATCTCTGTTGCCAATCATTTGTTTGATCGCCGCAATTTTATCAATCTGTGAGGGAATAAATGATTGCCCCCCAAAGCCAGGGTTAACGCTCATGACCAAAATCAGATCAAGCTTATCAAGAACATAAGATAGGCTTTCAATTGAGGTATGCGGGTTCAATGATACCCCCGCTTTACATCCTTTTTCACGAATGGCGGATAAGGTGCGATCAAGATGAGTTGCCGCCTCAATATGAACAGTGATGCCATCACAGCCTGCCGCCACATAATCATCAAGCAATTGATCTGGGTTTGATACCATTAAATGCGCGTCAAAAAATTTATCAGATGTTTTGCGCAACGCTTTGATAATGGGCGGGCCAAATGTCAGATTCGGCACAAAATGCCCATCCATCACATCCAAGTGAATCCAATCAGCCCCAGCTTTGTCAATCGCCCCAATTTCTTGGGCAAGATTGGCAAAATCAGCAGATAAAATCGAAGGCGCAATGATGGTAGGTGATGTCATGTGATGGGATCCTTAACCGCCAAGAATATGTTTTGCTTTAAAGTAAGGCAAATTATCTTGCGATGAGCAACCCATGACAGATAAACGTTCAATAATTTGCAAAGCGCGTTGGTATTTGCGTTCTAATTCATCTGGATCTGTATCAACGAATAATTCCCCGCATAGCAAAATACCATGATTGGCCTGAAGGGCGCGAATCTTGCGGCCATGCATCAGTCCATCAACCAAAATCGCATGTTCCATTTCTTCTGATTTGACAATTTGCAATCTGTTTTGCACCAAAAAGCCACGCACCGCCGCCTCACCATCCAAGGTTAATTTCCAGAAATCTGAATCAGAGGTAGATGGCGCGCCAGACACAAGCGCAAAGGCTTTACAAAAGGCCAAGAAAATCAATTCTGGTTTTTCTGCCCCTGTCCATGCGGTGTCTCCCAAGGTGCGCCAGATATGATGATTCATTTCATCATAAACAGTGGGGATACGTTCAAAGAACAACCGATGCAGACCAATATCATTCACAGATGAATCCATCTTTTGTTCTTTATGGATATCAATCGCAGATAAAGACCCGCACGCAGGACAGCCACCATCTTCAAATTTATTTTTCAAATAAACATGGCTGCAGCGAAGCCCAGTGGACAGTTTATTGTCACATAGATAATAGCTTTTTTGTTCGTCAACAGGTTGTTGTGAAATCCATTCAAACCGATTTTTAAAGCGCATATAAGAGCCACGATGTGACCATAAGGACCATTGTAATTTTTCCACAGGCCCAAAAGTTGACCAATTCGATGACACATCAATCACAACACATGTGTCTTTATTTGGCGCACAACGAAGCCCACGCCCCACAGATTGTCCCCACAGCACTTTGGATAAGGTCGGGCGCATATGCACAATGATATTACAATGCGGATTATCCCAGCCTTCAGCCAACACACCAACAGATACGATGGCTTCGACCTCGCCATCTTCATGGGCCTTTAGCATACGCATACGCTCTTTGATCGGTGTTTGGGCTGTGATCAATTCCACAGATAGGCCAAGCTCTTCAATGGCTTCGACTGTGGTTTCTGCGACTGTCACATCTGGACAAAACCACGCTGACACAGGTTTTGGCACCACATTTTGGCGTTCTTCAAGATAAATCGAACAAGCATGGCTGATCATAGATGATTTAATGATGGCAGGCGCCAGCTTTGCCACGGGAAAATCACCACATGACACATCAATATGACCCAAATCCAAATCATGGATGAAATGCGGGCGATAGCGTGGGCGCACCAAAATATCATCTTCAAAAAGCTGTTCCATATCAGCGCCATCAATGATCGCATCAAAGGCAAGTGACAGCTGGTCTCTTTGATCAGCCGTGCGTCTTTCTGGAGAGGCTGTTAAGCCAAGCATGTGGGCATCATCTTTGCCATGCTCGTTAAAGCAATCCAAAATACGCTTATAACCTGTGCCATTTGGCGAGACGCGATGCGCTTCATCAATGATCAGCAAATCAGCCTGTTTGATCGCATCATCCAAAATATCTTTGGCTCTGGTGCTGGTTGATAACAACACATCATAATCAATAAATGGTTTTTGATTATCCGATAAATTCAGCTTTTGCACCTTGTGATGCTTGCCCAAGGCACGTTCAAGCTGTTCCAACAAAACAAGACGGTGACACAGCACAATGACCTTTTTGCCAGAATAAAATTGTCTGATGATTTCAGATGCCAAAACAGTTTTGCCTGCACCCGTTGGGGCTTTGACAATAAAGCGACGATGCGCTTTTAAAATGGTTGGCAAACCATCTATGATTTCTTGCTGCCAGCGGCGCAAATCCATGACAAAAACTCAATCACTATATTAAAAGGATCTTAAATAACAGGCGAACACTATAGATGAGTTCTCAGAAAAGTTCGCCTGTTTTTTTGCATCACGCCGAAAAAAATCAAAATGAAGCGAAATTTAGGCCTCAATCAAGCTCTCAATGGTCTCTATCAAGGCAGAATTTACGTTGCGATGGCCCGTATCTTGACGGTTATTATGACGGCGCGCACCTGGCATGCGCACACCATCCAAGCTGGTCAAATTATCAAAAAAGGCTTCGGAATGGTCATCCCAGCCTGCGCCTCTGACCAATTCAGGTGAAATCGCAATGATTAATTCGCCGCCTCTGGCTGGGCCCCCGTCATTATTATCTTGGGTTTCTGCTTCATAAGAGAATTGATCCCCTGTCATGGCAGATGATAATAATTCGACCATCATAGAAATCGCAGATCCTTTATAGCCGCCAAATGGCAACAACACCCCTTTGAGAACTTCATTGGGATCGTTGGTGGGCTGGCCATCTGGACCAAGGCCTGTGCCATCTGGCAAATCATGACCGTCACGCGCGGCAATCATCACATCACCCTTGGCAAGGCGTGAGGTTGCCATATCAAAGACAACAGGCGTGCCTGATGGTCTTGGCCAGGCAAATGCCAAAGGGTTTGTGCCGAAAAAGGCTTGTGTGGCACCAGCAGGCGCAACCGATGGCTTAAAACATGTACAAGCAATGCCAACAAGGCCTTGTTCGGCTAGATATTCCACCTCTGGCCAAAGTGCGGCAAAATGAAATGAATGATAAAGACGCATAACCGCAATGCCTGTGACTTTCGCAGCTTCTGCCAATTCTGGCAACGCACATTGCAATGTATAGGGGGCATAACCCATATCACCATCAACTGAAATCACAGCTGGTAATGTTTTTTCAATTTTCGGTTCTGCTTTGCCATTCACTTTGCCTGACCGCATAGATTTAATATAGCCTGGCAGGCGGAATAACCCATGCGACGCTGATCCATCTCTTTCGGCTCTGGTGACAATATCGGCAATCGCTTTGGCATTGGCATCATCACAGCCATTGGCAAGCAACGCTTTAATGGCAAGCGATTCGATTTCCTGCAAAGTCATTTTTGTTGTTGGTTGTGATGACATGGCGATTTCCTCTTTTTTCCTCAAAGATATGTTATTTGTTTAATCATTATCATTCAGCCCTGCCCCCGCACCAGCGGCGCGGGATTGATCTGATGAAGGCACATAGGTGCGGTACGCATAATGCGATAACAGATCGCAAAGGCCAGATGATATTTGCAAACGCGCTGGCCAATGGGGCGCGGGATCTTGGGAAAATGCACGGCGGCCAAAAGCCAGTGTCACCTGATCTGTCTTATTTGCCTGTGATAGGCGGTGCCCTGTGATAAAATCAGATAGGCTTTGCCCATCAAGACTGGCAAACCGCCCACAATGGGGCGCGCCGCGCAAATAGGCAAGCGCAGCAGATAATCTTGGATAGATCATTGCAGCAAAATGCACCTCATCACATCCAAAGGCATCTGCCAGATCAAAACAAGCAATCACATCCTTGATGCCTGCTGGCTGATCTTGGGTCATCCTATTATCATGTAAAACAGGCTTGTTTGGCATGCCTTCTTCTGGAGCATTTAACAGCTTTATTATCTCATCTTCGGGGATGATATTATGAGATGCCAACCATTCAACAGCACGCGCCACATCATCTGCAAGCCCATAGGCAAAGCCTTTGCCTAGCAAAGCTTTTCTGACTTCAGACAGCAATTGATTAACAGAAAATTCCATCTAGCTATGTGCCGCATTTGCGCCATCACGGACAACCCAAAATGCCCAATCATCAGCGTTGGGATCTGATAATTCCCCTGCTGTGGGTGCCCCTTGAAAGAGGGTAATTCTGGTCCAGCGATCAGAGCGTGGGTCAAATTTTGACGCGCCAAAAAATGATAATTTACAGCGCAATAAATCAATCGGCCGACAGTCAGCCCCAACCAAATTGCCTCTGATTTCAGCATAAGGGAAATGTGCCACATTTTGGATACGGCGCACGATATAGCGCATATCTGGATAAGCCAATAATAATTCAGCCACCATTTGATCATCATCAAATTCGGTCATGATCGCCTGAAGTTGCTGAAGATAATAGGCCATGGCAAAAGGCATTTCTTTATCTTGGCCATCTTCTTCATGCGCATTGCCAAGGCGTGGTTCCAATTTTTCTTCAGACACATACCAAAATTGCGCTCTAGAATCAGGAGCATTCAAATCAAGTTTTAAGGCCCATTGATAATGCGCATTGATCAGGTCTTTTAACACAGCAAGACGCATCGCAGGCTCTAATTGCGGGTGACGTGCTTGTGTCATGCAATCTTCAAGACCATCTGTTGCCTCTGGTGCATATTCCATCACAAAAGACGCCATCAAAGCCTGAAAATCATCTCCCTTATCATCCGCATAAGCCATCAGAGATGCCAGAGGTGACTGGCGTGATAATAACGCATCAATCGATGTCCCAAGCCCTGCCCAATCTTGACGAAGTGCGGCTATGGTCACCTGATAGCTGTGATCATCAACCTGCCATTGTGCCAGATGCGCTGTCACCCTGTCATAAAGCGCGCGGTATTTTTGTTGTGTTTCAGGGCCTATCTCATCAATGGCGCAGCATCTAGCAAGCGCGGTTTCACGCACCAATAGCCAGCTATGAAGCAGATTAGGGTGATGAACCAAAAAGGGGGCCATGCCAAGCCCTGTGGAATTACCAACCCCAAGATTGCGCATAACAGAAACAGCCAATGATACGGCCTGATCACCGCCTTTTTGTTTGGCGCAATGATTGGCCAGATGAAAGGTAAATTCTCTGATCAAATAGACGGTAAGCATCTCAGCGCGAAAGGGCCCATCTAGCCCATCATAACCTTTGATTAAATCACGATCCGCAATGCCAAATTTGCCATTGCCATAAACAGCCGTGGTGCGCATCAAATACCCAATTTTCGCGATCTGATCATGATCTGGTTGCTCCCCATTGGCCAGCGCAGACACAACATGATGAAACAAACGAACTGATTTATTTGCGCGTGATAAGGTCATCACTTTTTCATGATAGTGCCCTGCTTCTTGCACAGTGACTTGATCTGACAAATAAGCAATCTCATCTTGTGTTGGCACCCCATCAAATAAACAAAAACTGGCATCCCAAGCGGTGGCAATAACGCGGTCTGTTCGGTCTTCATCAGCCAAAGCACGGCTATAAGCAATCAGCGAATAATCACGCCCAAAAAATTGGGTTGTTAAGACAAGATAACCAAACCCATCTTGATCTAGAGACCAGTTGGTGACAGTGACTTTGGCTTGTTGGTGATGCAGATGCCTGATCAAGGTGCGTTTAAAAGATAGACGATGCGCAAAGCTCGCCCCTAGCGCTGATAGGCGCATCACATTATCAGGCGCGCGCAAAGACAAGGCTGATTCTTGATAGCACATAGCCGCGCGAAGGGGGGTATCTGTTACTGATGTGCTCATCACCGCGTTATCTTTCTTATCATCTTATGCCGTCCCATCTGAAGCACCCTTATGTTCGTCTATTTTGACCTTTGAGATTTCATCATTTGAGATTTCATCATTTAGGGGCGTGGACCAAAATTCGCATCATAAAAGCGCAACCAATTACCACCCATAATGGCGGCGACCTCTTCGTCATTGAACCCTACTAAAGATAGGCCTTTTGCAATATTTGGAAAGTCTTTGATCCGTTCAAACCAATCTGGCTGTGGCGGAAAGCCTGCATTATCTGCAGAGCCTTCGCCGAAATCTGTTTCCAAAGACCAACGGCCATTGCGCATCCATTCCACAACGCTATCTGGTTGATCTTGGCATAAATCAGACCCAATCCCAATAGAGCCAATGCCATAACGTTCTGCCGCTTCGGCAATCATCTGGCAAAAATCAGCAAGGGTGCAATCCGTACCCCCTTTGAGGTGATGCGGATATAAAGAAAAGCCAATCATGCCGCCTGCTTGTGTCAAGGCTTTGATGACCTGATCAGATTTGTTGCGTCTGGCAGGATGCCACCAATCAGGGTTGGCGTGGGTGATGGCAATCGGGCGTTCTGAATAGGAGATCGCCTCAAGCGTTGAGCGGTCTGCTGAATGAGACATATCGACCACCAAGCCAACACGATTCATTTCTTTGATGGCTTGTTTGCCAAAGCGGGTGATGCCTGGGTCTTCTGCTTCATAACAACCTGTGGCAAGAAGCGATTGGTTATTATATGATAATTGCATAAAGCGCGCGCCAAGCTGGTGGCAAATTTCAATCAGCCGAATATCATCTTCAATCGGCGCACAATTCTGAAAGCCAAATATAATCGCTGTTTTATTGGTCGCGTGAGCGGTGCGAACATCATCACCAGTCAGCCCCCGCATAAGCCGATCTGGATAGGCCGCAAACCATTGGTTCCATTGTGAAAAATTGGCCACTGTTTCACGAAAATTTTCATGATAACAAATGGTGATATGCACCGCAGATAGCTGGCCATCTGCCATTTCTTGGAAATGCGAGGGCTGCCAATTCACATATTGTAAATTATCAATATAAAGCGGCTTATCAGTCATCCTATGACCCTTCATAAAATAGTATGAATGTACCTGATAGATTGATCTCAGATTGCTGGCAAATACAAGCAAAATCGCATCATCAAGACAGGCTTTTTCATATCATTGAACAGTTTCTTTTTGCGTGAAGCGATTGGGCCGTTTATGACTGAAATCCATGAGGACTTTTGAACCAACATCTAACCCATAGGAAAATCGAGATGGATCAGAGCTTTTTTGAAATTGGCTTGGCAAAGCGCAAAGCCACACTTGGCGCAGAATATGTTGAAAAAAATCTAGCCGCAGCTGATGATTTTACCCGCCCATTCCAAGAAGCCATGACAGCGTGGTGCTGGGGCTTTGGCTGGGGTGATGAGAGCATTGATGCCAAAACCCGCTCGATGATGAATTTGGCGATGATTGGGGCTCTTGGCAAAATGCATGAATGGGAAGTGCATTGTAACGGCGCGGTGACAAATGGCGTATCTGCTGAAGAAATCAGAGGCATCATCCATGTCATCGGCATTTATTGCGGTGTCCCGCAAGCCTTGGAATGTTTCAGAGTGGCACGCAAAGTGTTAACTGAACGCGGCGTGCTAGACAGCTAGAAGCGATAAAACGCCTTAGCCGTTAATCCAAAAATCTGATCCTGCATCTCATGCGGGATCAGATCCTGATAGGCCGCAACCAAGGTTGCATAATCAGATGTCAAAGAACAGACAGGGAAGTTTGAGCCAAACATCACCCGCTTTGGGCCAAATTGGTTCAAAACATGATCAACAAGCGGCCTGAAATCTTCGCTTCGCCAGCCATGATGAAACATCCCAAGGCCAGATAATTTGGCTGTGACTTGTTGCAGAGATGATAGAGAAGATAGCTGTCTAGCCCAATTTTCAATGCCAGCTTCACTGCGATCATAGGGAGAGCCTGCATGGCATAATGCCACTGGCAAATCTGGCACAGAAGCCAGCAAATCTGCCACAGGGCCCATTAATTCTGGCAATAATTGCAAATCAAATGACAGATCACGTTGTTGGGCCATCACAAGCCCTTGGCGGAAGGCTGGTGATTGCAATAATTCTTGTGTGCCTGTTACCGCATCCTCGCCAGGCGCACGACCAATAATTTGTCGCACCCCCACAACAGATGGCAAAGCACATAACGCATCCAAATTGGCTTCGCAATCTGGCGCGCTTAAATCACAAAAGGCCACTTGCTTCATGGGCCAGCCAGATGAAGCGGCAACGTGATCAACCCAGCGCGCTTCTGCCAGGCCATCTTGTGCCCCAACCTGGATATGGACAGAAGCCGCAAACCCATTTGCTTTGGCATCTTTGGTAAAATCAGCAATCAAATAATCTGATGCAATGGCGGCAGGATCACCAAAAAACCGCACCTCGCCCTTGGCCATCAGCCATGGATAATGTACCGCCTTTAAATCCCAAAGATGATGATGAGCATCAATGCGCATGATGAAAGATCCTTTATCTTGATGTCGCCTATCGTGCCATTAGGGCCTATTTTCCTTAGGGCATATTCTGATGCGCTTCAAAAATATCAAAGCCCATCTGATCAAAAAGCTGGCCATAATCTAGAAGCACCCAATTTTCCATAATCTTGCCATCTGCGACACGGTAAAAATCCATCACACGCAAGGTCATCGCCTTGTTAGTTGCTTTTTGACCAAGATAATCACCGCGATGGGTCATGGTCATAGATGGCCATCCAGAGACAGAGGCAAAATTGCCATCCCCAATGCGGCAATAATGATTGCCCCCTTTACGATCAGGAAACGCGCGCAAAAAAGATTCGCGGTGATCTTTGACAAACCCATCCCAGCGGTAATTTGATCCAATACCGCATGGGCCATACCACAGCATGTCATCATGCCAATACCCATCATCCCCTGTTTGCGACTTTGATTCAAAGCTTTCAGGATCAAATATATGCAAATCACCCAGCATGCCTTCAACCACGTCGAGCGCGGCTTCACCATCACCAATTTGTGGCAAGACCCCATCATGGGTGGCAGGGCCAGGGAATAAAATTTCGGTGCCAAGCTCTTCGGTGATTGGCAAACGTCTTGCCTGGCGCATCAAATCGATAAAATCAGGGATCAGGCGTGCCAAGATGATTTGATCATTTTCAATTTGATAAAATTCACCAGATCGCAAAAAAACAAGCGAATCATGCGGGCGCACCCCAAAAAGAGGTGATTTGAAATTCCCAACATAATGGGTAACAGAACTGATCCAATTGCCACCGAAATCCCGTCTATTAGGTGCCCCGATAAAAATTTCGTCTCGGCGACGCACCTGATCAAGAGCCGCACGTAGCGGGCGATAAAACCCATCAAGCACCGCTTGGCGTCCCACCAGCTGATTAACAGGATGCGCAACATCAAAGATCACATCTTCGGCCAAATAACGTGTTGCCAAATCATCAAGCTGGTCATCTGGCGCGCTGATCAGCAATTGTAGGCCATCATATAATGTTTGTTTGGTCACGCTGTTCGTCATCTTTTATCTCATCTGTTGTTTCTATTGGCCCTTTTGGGAAAGCATCATTCGCACACATAATCTATGTCATGTTAAGGGGCTGAATTCACCGTCTTAAAAAAACTGTTGCCAACTTCATAAGAAAATGTCTAGCATTTTTGAATAGGTATGCAATAAATATGCATCATTGGTGAAAATTGGCGTGATTAACGGCAATTCTAATCAGGGTTAGTCACAAATAATAAAGAGAATCACGATGTCTGAAATCCAGCTTCATAACATTTCAAAAAGATGGGGTGACTTTGTTGGTGTTGATCAGTTTGACCTGACCATAGCAGATCAAGAATTTTTGGTGTTATTGGGGCCATCAGGCTGTGGCAAGACCACGACCATGCGCATGATTGCAGGCCTTGAAGATATCACAGAGGGTGAAATCACCATTGATGGCAAGATCATTAATGATCTGGAACCGAAAGACCGTGATGTGGCGATGGTGTTCCAATCCTATGGCCTTTACCCCAATATGAATGTCTATGAAAATATCCGCTTTCCGTTAAAGGTGCGCAAAGTAGATGAAAGCACGCATGATGAACGTGTCAGACGCGCCGCAGATATGGTAGAATTGGGTGAATTTTTGCACCGCAAGCCAGCTGAATTATCAGGAGGCCAGCGCCAACGTGTTGCGCTTGCCAGAGCGATTGTGCGCGAACCAAATGTCTTTTTGATGGATGAACCTCTGTCAAATTTGGATGCCAAATTGCGTGTTTCAACAAGAGCGCAGATCAAGCATTTGCAGCATGAATTACAAGTCACCACCATTTATGTGACACATGATCAAATCGAAGCCATGACTTTGGCAGATCGTGTCGTGGTGATGAATAAAGGCGTCATCCAACAGGTGGGCACGCCGACTGAAATTTATGACAGGCCAGCCAATTTATTTGTGGCTGGTTTTATTGGAAGCCCTGCCATGAATTTGGTCGAAGGCACCATAGAAAAAGGCACTTTCACTGCGCAAAATATCACAGTTTCAGGGCTTGATAGCCCAAATGGCCCCATCACATTGGGCTTTCGCGCTGAAGATGCCAGCCTTGCCACAAGCGCGGCCGCAAAGAAAACAGCGGAAATCTCTGCCCCCCTATTTACGCAAGAATTATTGGGTGAAGCCACGATGTTAAATTTGACAGTTGGCGATGGGATTGTTTCAGTAAAGACTGATAAAGAGTTTAGAGCAGATATTGGTGACAGCATCGCTGTCTGCATTCCTGCCAACTTATGTCATTTGTTTGATCAAGCCACAGGCGCAAGATTGGAACAAAAATAACAGGGAATAAAATCAGATGAACCAAAATAATGCTATGATTTTGGTTTGTCATTTATCAGGCGATATCTTGGTTTGTTTCGACGGCTAGATATCAAAAATAAATGGAAGCTAGGGAGAAAACAACAATGCGTACCATTTTAAAAACAGCACTTATCGCAGGTGCCTTATCAGTGATGAGCAGCGGCTCTTATGCGGCATGTAGCTTCACAAATATAAACACTGTAAAATCACTATCAGCTGGCTTTGAAGCTTGGAAAGCTGTGACATCAGCAATGGCTGAATGTGGCAATGTCGAAGCAGAATTGGACCAAGAATTCCGCAAAAAGCAGCCAGAAGCTTTTGCAGCAAACCCTTCACTTTACCATATTGGTGGTGTTGCTAACTCAACAGCTGTGCCACTAATCGATGCTGGTACAATTCGTCCGCTTGATGATTTGGTTGCCAAATATGGCCAGAATCTAAAGGCTAACCAGCTGGTACGTGTCGATGGCAAAATCATGGCGATTGCTATGATGGTAAACGCACAGCACATGATGTACCGCAATGACATCTTTGCTGATCTAGGCATTGCCGAGCCACAAACCTATGATGATGTGCTAGCAGCAGCTGAAAAGATCAAAGCAGCTGGTGTTGTCGATTACCCACTAGGCGGCACTTATAAGACAGGCTGGAACCTAGCTGAAGAATTCGTCAACATGTATATGGGCTTTGACGGTGCGTTCTTTAACGCTGACCTAACACCATCAATCAATAACGCAAATGGTGTTGCGGCTCTTGAAATGATGAAAAAGCTAACAGCTTATATGGATCCAGAATATTTGGTTTCAGATTCAACTTATGTACAGCAGCAGTTCCAGCAGGGCAAAATTGCCATGGCAAACCTATGGGCATCACGCGCAGGCGCGATGGACAATGCTGATGAATCACAAGTTGTCGGTAAGGTAACAATGTCAACAGCCCCAACCGTAGGTGGTGGTTCAACACCAGCATCAACATTGTGGTGGGATGGTATCGTGAT
>JBMHDH010000043.1:0-30354 GCA_049889495.1 Puniceispirillaceae bacterium (SeqCode)
GTGGCAATTTGCCTGCGCACTTCATCTGGTGCTGTGCCCCCAAAGCTGGTTCTGGCTTTGGCCGCCCCTTCAACAGATAGATAATTCATCACATCTTTTGTTAATTTTGGTTCAATTGCGACCATATCTTCAAAAGTAAGGCTTTCAAGGGCGCATCCTTTTTGATCTGCCAGTGCCACAATTGAGCCAGAGGCATGATGCGCATCACGGAACGGCATCGCCAATTCGCGCACCATGAAATCTGCCAAATCAGTGGCTGTGGGATGACCTGCATTTAACGCATCACGCATCGCCGCAGGATGAACGACCATATCAGATACCATCCCTGCCATGGCTGTGATGGCAAGCATTAAATTGCTTTCCGCATCAAAGACTGGTTCTTTATCTTCTTGCATATCCTTGCCATAAGCAAGCGGCAGACCTTTTAACACTGTCAGCAATGTGACCAAATCACCCATGATACGACCAGGTTTGGCACGAATTAATTCAGCCGCATCAGGATTGCGTTTTTGCGGCATGATAGAGGACCCAGTGGTAAAAGCATCAGATAGGCTGATAAACCCAAATCTGTCTGTGGACCAGATGACAATCTCTTCGGCAAGACGTGATAAATGTGTGGCACAAATTGCAGCAGCTGCTAGAAATTCAATGGCAAAATCACGTGATGAGACGCCATCCATGGCATTTTCCAATGGCCGTGAAAACCCAAGATCTTTTGCTGTCATATGACGGTCAATAGGAAATGATGTGCCAGCCAATGCCGCAGAGCCAAGCGGGCTTTCATTCACACGCTTGCGACAATCAGCCATCCGCCCTCTGTCACGGCCCAACATTTCAATATAAGCCATTAAATGGAACCCAAATGTCACAGGCTGGGCTGTTTGAAGATGGGTAAAGCCGGGCATCAGCGTATCAGCATGGGTTTCAGCTTGTGTTAATAACGCATCTTGCAAAGCGGCCAAGCTTGAATCAATCTCATCAAGCCTGTCACGCAGCCAAAGACGCAAATCAGTTGCCACCTGATCATTACGGGAACGTGCGGTATGAAGCCGACGCGCAGCATCACCGATCAATTCAGATAATCTTGTTTCGACATTCATATGAATATCTTCAAGAGCTTGCGAGAAGACAAATGTGCCAGCTTCGATCTCACCTTGAATTTGATCAAGGCCGTTTTCAATGGCGCTCACATCTTCTTTTGTCAAAATCCCTTGCGCGGCAAGCATGCGGGCATGGGCTTTTGATCCCATGATATCTTGCGCATAGAGTTTTTGATCATATGAGATAGATGCGTTAATATCTTGCATCAGCTGTGATGGGCCATCGGCAAAACGCCCACCCCAGATAGCTGATTTCCCTTTTGCTTTGTCAGACATGAAAAGGCTCCTTATCTAGCAATGATTTATAGGCAGAATTTCGCATTTTACCAGAAAAAAACAGGAAATTGGCTGTCTTACGCCAAAAATTGCCTGTTTTCTGGGCTTGTTCTTTTATCTGTTTCTGTGGCACAGGCAGAAGACAGCCTACCTGCTGAAGCGGTGACATTAGACAAATTTCCTCACACATCTTTGATCTCTGATGATATCAGGCCATTTCAGCTGTCATCTTATAAGGATCAGACAGCTTTGGTGATTAATTTTTGGGCCACCTGGTGCGCGCCATGTATCACTGAATTGCCAGAATTGGCCGAAGCGGCGCATAAATTGGACCAAGATACGATCAAAGTCATATTAATATCTGTGGATCGCAAAGGCGCAGAGCATGCGCGTGCCTTTTTGCGTGAACGCGGTATTGAAGGCCCTATATTTGTATATGATCCTGACAATAAATGGCCGCGTGCGATTGGCCTAAATGGGTTGCCAATGACTTATTTAATCAGCGCAGATCATACGAAAGCCTATGTTATAAAAGGACCAGCCTCTTGGGCAGATGATGCGATTTTGGCTGATGTCAGGCGTCTTATTTTGCCCGAATAACAGCTGCTCATCTGTTAAAGTGATCGTGGCAAAGCCATAAAAAAAAACCGCATCTCTTTTTGAATAAGAGGTGCGGTTTTTCATGTTATAATGAGGTGCGTGATAGCTTAGTTCAGCTCTGTTTCCAATTCTGGAACAGCGTCAAACAAATCAGCAACCAAACCATAATCAGCCACTTGGAAAATCGGGGCTTCATCATCTTTGTTAATGGCAACAATGACTTTTGAATCCTTCATGCCAGCCAAGTGCTGAATCGCGCCTGAGATACCAACAGCGATATAAAGATCAGGTGCCACAACCTTGCCTGTTTGGCCAACCTGATAATCATTTGGCACAAAACCAGCATCCACAGCCGCGCGTGATGCTCCAACAGCGGCGCCAAGCTTATCAGCGACTTTTTCAAGCATGCCAAAGTTTGAGCCATCCTGCATGCCACGACCACCAGATACAACGATGCCAGCAGATGTCAATTCAGGGCGTTCTGATGATGATAGTTCTGATTTCACGAATGAAGACAGACCAGCATCGCCTGCGCCATCAACGCCAACAACAGATGCTGACCCATTGGTGCCTGCCGCTTCGAATGATGTTGCACGAACTGTGATGATTTTTAAACCTTCGTCACTCTTTACAGTGGCAATCGCGTTACCAGCATAGATCGGACGCTTAAAGGTATCAGCATCTTCTACAGAAATGATATCTGAGATTTGTGCCACATCTTTCATCGCTGCCACACGTGGCATAATGTTTTTGCCATAGGTTGTGGCAGGGGCCATCAAATGGCTGTAATTATCGGCAATTGCCAAGATCACAGGTGCCACATTTTCGGCCAAACCATTTGCTAATTCAGCTGAGTCAGCTGTTAACACGCGCGCCACACCGTCGATTTTGGCAGCTTCAGCTGCGATATCGCCAATATTCTGGCCTGTGACAAGCACATCAATATCGCCGCCAATTTGTGTTGCCGCTGTTACGGCGTTTAATGTTGCCGCACCAAGTGCGCTTCCATCGTGATCACAAAGTACAAGAATAGCCATCGTTAAATCACCTTTGCTTCATTCTTTAATTTTTCAACAAGTTCTGTTACCGATCCCACTTTGATGCCAGCGGCTCTTGCTTCTGGCTCTTCAACTTTCAGCACAGACAGGCGTGGGCTTGCATCCACACCCAAATCAGCCAATGACACAGCATCGATTGGCTTTTTCTTTGCTTTCATAATATTTGGCAATGAGGCATAGCGCGGCTCATTCAAACGCAAATCTACAGAAATAACAGTTGGCATTGCCACTGTGATATGTTCAAGACCGCCATCAACTTCGCGGATGATGTTGGCTTTGTCACCAGCGATTTCAACGCCTGATGCGAATGTGGCCTGTGACCAGCCTAGCAAAGCAGACAACATCTGGCCTGTTTGGTTGCTGTCATCATCGATGGCTTGCTTGCCGCAAAGCACGAGACCTGGCTCTTCACGTGTGACGATCTCTTTCAAGATTTTTGCAACAGCCAATGGCTCTGTTTCATGTTCAGCTTCGACATGAATGCCTCTGTCAGCACCCATCGCCAAGCCAGTGCGGATGGTTTCTTGTGACTGTGCTGGGCCAACAGATACCAAAACAACTTCATCAGCTTGACCAGCTTCTTTCAGCTGCAGGGCTTGTTCAACAGCGATTTCATCAAATGGATTCATTGCCATTTTAACATTGGCAAGTTCAACACCTGACTGATCCGCTTTCACACGGACTTTCACATTATAATCAATCACGCGCTTTACAGGCACTAAGATCTTCATTTCTTTTTCCCTTTTCCTACTGGCTATGCTGTCGGGCGAGCCATTTTGCCAGATGGCTTATTACGACCAGATGGCTTATTACGACTTGTCGCAATCATTATACTATTGTGACTGGATAATACAGCCTACGAAAGAATTTTGTCACAGACGTGACATTTTTTCGCGTTTAGGCGTCACTATCAGCGGCCCCCTTTTTTTAAGAGTTATCGCCAGGCACCCATAACACATCGCTTGTGCCATTGTCATTCATGTGACGGGCCAAAACAAATAAATGATCTGACAAGCGGTTGATATATTGCATCGCTGGCTCATTTACAGGTTCTTCTATGGCCAATTCCGTCATACGGCGTTCAGCGCGCCTTGCCACTGTGCGTGCCAAATGCAACCAAGCAGAAATCTTTGTGCCGCCTGGCAAAATAAAAGAGGTCAGCGGATTTAATTCCGCATTCATGGCGTCAATTTCAGCCTCTAGGCGGATCACTTGCTGGTCTGTGATGCGCAAAGCTGGTTTATCTGTCTCTGGTGTTGCCAAATCAGCACCCAGATCAAATAAATCATTTTGGATGCGTGCCAACATGGCGTCTACATCACCGCTTGCTTCAAGTCTGGCAAGCCCGATCACAGAATTTACCTCATCTACCTCACCAAAGGCCGCAGGGCGTCGTGAATGTTTGGAAACACGTGCCCCATTGACCAATGATGTTTCACCTGAATCGCCTGTGCGGGTATAGATTTTATTTAATTTGACCATGGTCATTCCTTAAACATAAGAGGGATGAAAATTAGGATGGGCGGTTTTGCCACAGTGATCTCTAGCCAACAGGGCGCCTTAACCACAAAATCACAACAAAGATCAATAAGGCAATAGCTTGAAAGATGATGCGATATCTCATGATTTTATTTGAATTATTACGGTTATAGGACCCCCCACGTCCCATGGTGATTACACCCCAAAATAAAATGGCTGTCACAAGAGCCAATGCGATGCCCATGACAAGCTTTTCATAATCCATCTTCGCGCTCTCTTTCTATAATTTTGGCCAGATCTTACTTTCACTATCTTGCCTAGAAGTTGGTCAGGGCTATGACAAGTCAAGACCCCCATGATATTTTCACTTGGCGTCTAGCAGGGATGTGTGATTTTGCCCGCTATGCCCTCTTACATGCCAAGCAGGGTCTCATTTAATAAATTGCGTAAAAACTGCACCGCCAGCAAAACGATAATTGGGCTGATATCAATGCCGCCCAAATCAGGCAAAACTGATCTGATCCGCCCCATAATTGGTTCATGAATGCGGTCTAAAAATTGCAAGATAAAGCGCACAGCAGGCTGCCATGGATTGACGATTCGAAAGGCAATCAGCCAGCTTGACGCAACATAGATCACCAGTGACCAGATATAAATATCCACCAATGTGTTTATCAAAAGCAATAAAGATACCATGTCTGTTTCATCTCTCTTTAACGGTGCTGTAAAAGGTGCCAGAAAACGCGTTATACCAAAAAAGTAACGCATTGTGATATAACCAATTCGCTGTCGTCTCGTCCATAGCAGATCTTGAAATGGGGGATTCATTTTGCACTGACAGGCAAAACATGATACGCACCAGCCAGTCATAACAGGCAAGTTCGAGACTTTCATGACCTCAAAAAAGCGAAATATCATCATTGCGGTTGCGGGCCTTTGTTTTTTGGCCATTGGTGCTATGGGCCAGTTATTTTTATCAGAAACAAAACCTGATCTGACATCTGCTGGTTTTGGGTCTTTGGCAGATGCTGAATTTCGCCTTGTGACAGATCAAGGCCAAGAGATCAGCGCAGATGATTTAATTGGCAAGCCCACCGCTATTTATTTTGGCTTTACATGGTGCCCTGATATTTGCCCAACCACCTTGTCACAAATGGCAGATATCAAAGCAGATTTGATGGCCCAAAATTTGGCAGGGGCGGCTGAGCTTCAATTGGTATTTTTTACGGTTGATCCCGAGCGTGATACGGTGTTCCAGATGTCAGAATATGTGTCCTTATTTGCCGGTGATATCATCGGCATCACAGGCACCATCGACCAGATAAATAACGCTTTGCCGCAATTTGGGGTTTACGCCAAACGAATCGAGCAAAGCGATGGTGATTACCTGATTGATCATACCGCTTCTGTGTATCTTTATGACCGCGATGGACAATTCAAAGGGACCATATCCCCAGCCGAACCTTATGAAATGGCACTAGGCAAATTGGAGCGTCTTGCTGGCACCAAAGGATAAGAATTGCCGTTAAAGATAAGCGGTGTGATCTGTCTAGATCATATAAATATCAATAAAATCTAATTTAACTCTCTCTTTCATATGACCAGAAAAAATAGCTGGTCAAGAGAGAGGGTCTTATGGGTGACAAGCGGTTTGTTTTTTGTGGTTTGGCGATGGCACAAAGGGGTCATGCCTGTGCGATATTTGCGGCATATATTGTGATTGCGGCAGGCTTGTCGGCATGTGGTGGCGGCGGCAGTGGCGCGGGGCCTGCGCCATCCTCTGATCAGGTGATAAAGGTGACACAACCGCCGATTTATCGCTCATCGCTTCGCACGCCCTTATCTTTTGGGTCAGGCTATGACACAGAATATCAGCGGCAAATCGGGCTGACGCAAATCGGGGCTGCGGCGGCTTATGATGCTGGTTATGCGGGCTTTAATGTCAAAATTGGGATTGTTGATACTGGCATTGATGGCACCCATTCAGAGATTGATCATATTGCTGGCGGCAAGGATTTTCATGGAAATTCGCTAGGCTTGGAAGATCCAGATGGTCATGGCACCCATGTGGCAAGCCTTTTGGTGGCCAAGCGAAACAGCCTAAAGATGCATGGTGTGGCGCCTCATGCCAGCCCCTTTTCTTATCGTATTTTTGATGGTCATGGCACCTTTGGATCCAAGACAGGCGGGCAAACTATGCCATCTTTGGTTTCTGATGCGCGTCACAAACAGATCGATATTCTGAATCATAGCTGGGCCTCTCACTATGAGATAACCGATTTATCAAAATCTGTGATTTCATCGTCTCTTGGTGCGGAATTGCCAGCTTGGCGCGCGGCGGTGGATGATGGCATGGCGTTAATATGGGCCGCTGGTAATGAAGGGGATGATGATGTGTCTATTCGCGCTGGCTTGCCCTATCATTTTTCTGATTTGCGCAAAGGCTGGCTGGCTGTTGTCTCACTTGATCCAGATGGCAAAGAGCCACGCTATACCAACCGATGTGGTGTGGCAAAAAATTGGTGTTTGGCCGCTCCTGGGGGCGGTGATATCCCCTTTCATTCTGGCCTTTATGGGGCGAAAAGTGGCGGCGGTTATGAAAACGTTCTGGCACCTCTATGGCGGCACCACATATATCTGGTGCGCTGGCCTTGGTGCTTGATGCTTTTCCGCAAATCTCACCACAGCAAGGCATTAGCCGTTTGCTAGAAACCGCAAATTATGACGGTCTCGAAACGGCGGATGGTTGTACCTTGGCATGTTGTGGCAAAACGGCCATGGCCAATGTTTTTGGCAGAGGGGCTGTGGATCTAGCAGCTGCCTTGCAACCGATCGGCACGTTGTCTTTCGCATCCGAAGGGGCACCCACAGCAGTGACAGATACGGTTTTGGATACTGGTCTTATCATTAATGAAGCGATGTTATCTGCGGCAACAGGCGTGCATTTTTTGGCAAAAGATTCCTTTGATGATGCGCAATTTGCCATTCCGTTAAGGTCATTTTTGACAAAAACAGATGATCATTTTCGTGCCTTACAGGCTGGTCAAAATCAACCTATCTATCACAGTGCAACAACGCTATCTGGATCAGACCCAGCCGCAAGTTGGCATTATATCACCCAAGATAGCGCACTTCCTATCTCGCAAACAGGGCCAACCTATCTCGCTGATATTTCGGCTGATCCGTTATCTTATTGGACTGGTCATGGCACCCAATTACCACAAGCCAAAACACAATTGCATTTTGGCTATGATGATGACAGGCAAGCCTTGATATGGCAGACACAGTCGCGCTCTGATGATCACCCTTTATGGGTTGTCATTGGGGCTGATTACACACAAAATCGCTGGCTAGATTCGCGTGGGGCTGGGGGCCTTCGGTGGGGAGATGGTCACAGCCAATGGGTGTCTTTTGGTCAAAAAATCAGCAAAGGTCCTTCGGTTTTCACAGCAGAATATCAAACAGGGACCTCGCAAAATAAAGGCAAGCAAGGTTGTTTGATATGCGATGCCAATGCCAGGCTTGAAGCATGGCGACTTGGGTATGAATTGGCATTAGATGAGGCCTCGATTGCCGCCTCTTTTGGCCAACCGCTTTATGTGAAACAGCTGGATTTATCGCTGGCATCTGCCACAAAATCCAATGTGCAATCAAAAGAACGTTTGGTGCCACGCAGCTGGGAATTTAGCTGGCAGACAAAGCCGCTAGACCAAATCGGCAGAAGACCATATCACTGGCGTATCAGCTATCAAACAGCACATCTAACAAGCCCTGCCAAAGGAGGATATTATATGAGTTGGCATGTCTCTTTCTAGCCAAAAGTCAATTTGACTTTTAAGCTTTAGTAATAAATCTGTGATTTGCTTTTCCTGTTTTGGCACAGGAGGATATGATTCATAGGTTTGCGCATTGCCAAATATATTGTTGCTCAGCTGCTCATAAATTGCGTCTGTTCGGGTTGATACTTAGTATCGTGGCGGTCATCTTGCTGCCTGCCAAGGCCAGCGGGTCAGATGATAGGGTGTTATCGCCGCCACCTATTGCAATCACATCACAGCAGCCTTCGACATCGCTTGAGACCTATCGGCGCAATATTGCGATTTTGCGGCATCTTGTTGAAACAAGACAACATCAGCTTGCTGGTAAGGTCGCACATCAATTCACGCAATCTCATTTTTATAATCATGAATATTTCACGCTATATTTGACATTATTGATTGACCAGCAATCATGGCAAAAAGCACAAAAGCTGTTTCTGATTGCACGGGAATTTTATCCAGATGACCTGCATCTGTTGCGTCTTGGCATAATGGCCTATGCCACACTGCAAGCGGGCAGAAATCATTGCATCATAGCGCAAAACCTATATCAAAATTATCTGCAAGATGCGGTATTTGAAGATGCCAGATTGGCACAAGTGATGCATCATTATTGTGATTTTGAGTGGCGAAATTACCTTTCATTTTCATCAACCATGATGAAGGTACCGCGTCTTAACCCTGCACCAGATCAAAATTATATTACCGCACAAGAAGGCTCATTTCTTGATCAACTTTGTGATGCTATCACCTCTCTTTGTCCAGAGACCAGGCGTTTTGATGTGGCGCAAGTGCCAAAAGAAAAAATGGTTCTGGAACTGGGATATCATAATCAAAATCAGCGTGCGATATCGACACGCACCAGCTATGGGATCGGCTTATCCTTATTTCAGCACCTCACTGGCTTTCGGCGCAGCAGTGCTGTTATTAGCCTATTAGCGCGTCATAAGATGACAAAGAAAGTGACTTTTACAGGTCAGTTATAAACACGGTTCAGCCACCTGCCTGCCTATCAAGGCTTGCCTGCGCATCACAGCCACAGCCAACATGCCTCTATCTCTGTAGCAAATCAAATGACAAAATTTGCCAGAACCGTGATGACGCTTGATCATAACAGCACAGATATCAGCGAGCCAACAGGCCTTATGATCACAAGCCATGGCACAGGCGCATCCTTCACGCAATTTTTCATCCCTCATGACAGGCTGGAATTTGGCCTAAATGCGCATTGGTATCGTCACAAGCCCTCTCATATAGATCCTGTTGGCAATCGTCATATTGCGGGATATGGGATATCTGTCAAAACGCCAATTTTTGATCGCTGGCAGCTGACACTTGGTTATAAAGAGGCGCAAACCACCTCAAGTAAGACATTACCGTTTTTGACTAAACCTTATGTAGTGGATGAAGTAGGTTCTTACTTAATTCTAGAAAACGGAAAAAATAATCAAAAAAGCTATCCTCCTATGATCTTTTTTGGTCATAGCATTAGACATTCGGATAATAAGCTACAAGCAAGGCAAGGCCTACAGTTATCGATTGGACTATCCTTTGATATAGGCAGCTAATCATTCAAGATTGCACTTCTTGCGACCTGTCAATGCCCCAGAATGAAACCTTTTGTATCTGTTAAAGGTAGAAATAATAAGTAAAATATCACTCATAGCAAGAAATCTTAAAAAATATGGAGGCATGAAATGAAGGTTTTACTTGGGTATGGAAACATGCTGGTGCGTGATTTTATCAGAGACCATCTGGCAGATAGTGAACCAGATACAACCATGTTAACAGCAGGGACATTGCGTGAGGTTTTACAACTTGTTGCCCAGTCAACACATTTGGATGTCATTGGTCTTGATCTAGATCTTCCCGATATGGATGGCTTGGTGGGATTGGATACCATTCGTCCTCAAATCTCCCCTGAAATCCCAATTGCCATGATTGGCCCTTTACGTCCGTCAACGGAAATCAAAGATATGTTGCAAAGAGGTGCCTCAGGTTATCTGCCTTATACGCTTGGCAAAGCATCTATGTTGGCAGCACTGCGTGTGCTAGCGGCAGGTGAAATTTACGTACCTGTTGAAATGATGGCGCGTGATGATACAGGGCCACAGCAATCATCCAATTATCTGACAGGGCGCGAGCGAGATGTGTTAAATGGCCTGTTGGCAGGTCAATCCAACAAAGAAATTGCACGTGTTCATGGCTTAAGTGAAGTGACCATCAAACATCATTTGAAATCACTTCGTTCGAAATTGGGCGCTCGCAACAGAACACCTGCGGTATGCCGTGCGATTGAATTGGGTATTGCCGAAGATAAAATGGCGATGGCATGAAAGCCAGTTTTAGATCAAAAAAACTTTGGTCAAAATTAAGTGGTGATAAGGCTAGATCAAAATGAAGAAACCCCGCTAGTAAAATAGCGGGGCTTTTTGTTGGTAAGATAGGCTGATTTGCTTATCTGTTTTTGCGATTTTCAATCAGCTCATCCACTACAGATGGATCTGCTAGGGTCGAGGTGTCACCAAGCTGATCATGTTCATTGGCTGCAATTTTACGCAAGATACGGCGCATAATTTTGCCAGACCGTGTCTTTGGCAAACCTGGTGCCCATTGGATCAAATCTGGTGTGGCAATTGGCCCAATTTCCTTGCGCACCCAGCTGCGCAATTCTGCTAACAACTCATCTGATGTTGCTTCGCCCGCATTTAAGGTCACATAGGCATAGATGCCTTGACCCTTAATGTCGTGAGGATAGCCCACCACGGCGGCTTCTGCCACTTTCGCATGTGCGACAAGCGCTGATTCCACTTCTGCTGTGCCCATGCGGTGACCAGACACATTGATCACATCATCAACACGACCTGTGATCCAATAATACCCATCTTCGTCACGGCGCGCGCCATCACCTGTGAAATAGCGGCCTTCAAATGTCGAGAAATAGGTATCAATAAAACGCTGGTGATCGCCATAGACGGTGCGCATTTGACCTGGCCATGATGCGTTAATGCATAGGCTGCCTTCAGCGGCGCCTTCAATGATTTGATTGTCATTATCAACCAAAACAGGCTGAACCCCAAAGAAGGGGCGTGTTGCAGACCCTGGCTTGGTGCTTGTTGCGCCTGGCAATGGTGTGATCAAAATTCCACCAGTTTCTGTTTGCCACCATGTATCAACAATCGGGCAACGGCCCTCGCCAACCACGTCATGATACCATAGCCATGCTTCTGGGTTAATAGGCTCACCCACTGATCCCAAAAGACGCAGTGATGATCTGTCATATTTCTTCACAGGTTCTGCGCCCTCACGCATCAATGCGCGAATGGCTGTTGGTGCGGTATAGAAAATATTCACCTTATGCTTTTCAACAACTTGCCAGAAACGAGATACATCGGGATAGGTTGGCACACCTTCAAACATCAAAGTTTGCGCGCCATTGGCAAGCGGTCCATAAAGAATATAGCTGTGACCTGTGACCCAACCCACATCAGCGGTACACCAATACACATCACCATCATGATAATCAAAGACATAACGATGGGTCATGGCGGCATAAACCATATAACCGCCTGTGGTATGAAGCACACCTTTTGGCTTACCTGTGGAACCAGATGTGTAAAGGATGAATAACGGGTCTTCTGCCTTCATTTCTTCTGCAGGGCAATCTGATGAGGCTTCTGCCATGGCTTCATGATACCAAACATCACGACCGTCAGCCATTGAGATGGCGCCACCTGTGCGTTTTACAACAATACAAGTTGTGCAATCTGGGCAATTTTCCAATGCCGCATCTGTATTGGCCTTCAGCGGGATTGGCTTGCCACCGCGCACGCCTTCATCGGCTGTGATTACCACGTTTGATTCACAATCTGTGATGCGTCCTGCTAGGGCGTCTGGTGAAAAGCCACCAAACACAACAGAATGCACAGCGCCAATACGCGCGCATGCCAACATCGCCACAGCCGCTTCAGGTACCATCGGCATATAGATGGTGACACGGTCACCTTTCTTCACACCACGGCTTTTCAGTACATTTGAAAATTTGCAAACTTCCTCATGAAGCTCTTTGTAGCTGATATGTTTTGAATCAGCAGGGTCATCACCTTCCCAAATAATTGCTGTTTGATCCCCTCTGGTTTCAAGATGGCGATCAAGGCAATTAGCTGAGGCGTTCAATGTGCCATCTTCATACCATTTAATTGAGACATCTGGCTTGTTATAGGAAACGTCCTTGACCTTTGTGTAAGGTGTCATCCAATCAATGATTTGCCCTTGTTCACGCCAAAAACCTATCGGATCTGAAATCGACTGGTCATACATCTTCTGATAGCCAGCATCATCAACATGTGCTCTAGCGACCATTTCAGCTGGCGGTGCAAACATCTGGTTATCTGTCATGTAAAAATTCCCCCTTACCTGACAATATGCAATGTGAAACATGCCTTATACCAGACTGCTGGCTTGCATATTGTTCGTTCAAACCTATCAAAATGTGTCGGCATCCTATCACAAAGCAGACCTGATTTTCAATATCCACTATGTGAAAAGAGTTTTTAAAAAAAGGTGATTTATTCAACAACGCACTTGGAAAAGCTGTTTTTATTCCGCGCGATCTGGCCAATCTTCTGCGATCATCAAGGCATCTTCTGCGGCATCACGATTTGGTAGAGCTAAGATGGTGCGGATGATATCTATCTGAAAACCAGCACGTGCCAATTTGGCAAATTGTTTTTGCTGATCTTCAAAAGATAGGTTGGCAAAGGGCATCTCTTCTGCCTCTTTGTGATAGGGCCCAAGGCGTTTTTTTCGCATTGCGCGGATGGCAGCGGCTGTCTCTGCATCTTTATGATCATGGGCGCGTTCTGCCAAGGCTTGATCTGCAATATCTTGACTGACACCCATTTGCCGCAATTTGCCAGATAATTGCTGGGCTGATTGACCGCTGATCACAGATTGCCGCGCTTTTGCAGATGCCAATGTTTGATCATTCACATAACCATAACGCACACAATCAGCAATCACATCTTCGATGGCGCACGCCACATGATCTTCGCTATCTTCATAGGAGGCTATATCATGTCTATCTTTGTCAGAATTGGCATCTTTTTTAAGCAATTTACGCAAAGCAAATTTTTTTAACACACGGCGTAAAGATTGCTGGCTGGCTTGGTAACGTCCCAAATAATGCACAGCCTTATTCATCAAGCGTTTATGGTTACGGCTTTTGGGCGCGTTACCATCTGAAGAGGTCATAGATGATGATGGCGCAGATGATGATGGCGCAGATGATGATGTCGAAGGGCTTGTGCCCATTTGGTTCTTTCGGCGATCCACTAGATCAAAATTCCCTCATCCTTATCTCTGTTATTTTATCATGGCTAATCCTGCTCCCTTTTGGAACTCTTATTTTCCCGAAATGAGGTCAATAATTTATTTTGGTATTTTGCCTTTTTCTCTTATGATGAGGCTTATTTTTTGCCATATGATATTGCTATGGCATCGCATTGTTAATGAAGTGAGATAGGCGCGTGACAAATAGCATCGATAGCGGCATTGAAAGGGACATGATGCCAGCTGGCATTTTATCGTCAGATCAAATTAAAACAGCCCTCGCCGCTGGCCAGATCGCTGTGCAAAGCCCTGTGCTAGAAGGACAGGTTCAGCCAGCGTCACTTGATTTGCGTTTGTCTGCCAAGGCGTGGCGTATTCAAACATCCTTTTTGCCAGGCGCACATGCCAGTGTGGCTGAAAAGCTGAAGACGCTGGCCCTTCATGATATTGATCTAACAGATGGCGCGGTATTGGAAAAAGGCTGTGTCTATCTTGTCGAATTACAAGAAAGCTTGGCATTGCCTGCGCATTTATCAGCCATTGCCAACCCGAAAAGTTCAACAGGCCGTGTCGATGTCTTTACCCGTCTGATCACAGATGGCGGCATTGAATTTGAATCTGTGCCAGCGGGTTATCATGGGCCGCTATATGCTGAAATATCGCCACGCACTTTTTCCGTTTTGGTGCGCCCTGGCACACGTTTATCGCAATTGCGCTTGCGTCATGGCAATACGATCCTAGATGATAATGCGTTAACAGATCTGCAGAATAGCGCCTCTCTTATCCGTTTGGCGGATGGTCAAATGGGGCCTGCGAATATTTCCATGGGTGTCGGGTTAAGTGTGAATTTCCAGCCAGAAGATGACACAGGTTTGATTGGTTGGCGCGCGCGCAAACATGCTGGTTTGATTGATATGGACAAGCCTGGCACATTGCCACGTACGCAATTTTGGGAAAAAGTCACAACGGATGATTTGGTGGCTGGTGGCTTGGTGTTAAATCCAGATGAATTTTACATTCTTGCAAGCCGCGAATATGTCAGCGTCCCAGAAGATTATGCCGCAGAGATGAGCGCCTATGACACCAGAGCAGGTGAGTTTCGCGCGCATTATGCTGGCTTTTTTGACCCAGGATTTGGTATTGGTGCCAAAGGCGCAGATCACACAAGAGCGGTGCTAGAGGTGCGCTCGCACGATGTGCCTTTTTTAATTGAACAAGACCAGATTGTTTGTCGCCTTGTTTATGAGAAGATGTCACGACGACCAGATTGGTTATATGGCGGAGATGGGTCTGGTTCAAATTACCAGTCGCAATCTTTAAAATTGGCTAAATATTTTATCTGATCAGATATATTGACAAAGAAAAAGGGTCTTTTGGCAAGGTGGTTCAATCACCTATCAGCGCCAAAGACGGGAATAATATGACGAAATTGGAACAAGTGACAGATCAGGGCGCGGCGGTGATGCCAACCTATGGCAGAGCAGATTTAAGCTTTGAGACAGGTGATGGCAGCTGGCTTTATGATGCAGCTGGCACAGCTTATCTTGATTTTGCCAGTGGCATAGCTGTGAATAATCTTGGACATAATCACCCGCATTTAAATGCCACATTAAAGACGCAAATTGACAAATTGTGGCATGTCTCAAATCTGTATCGTATTTCAGGCCAAGAACGCCTTGCCACACGTTTGGCACAAGCCACAGATCTTGATCATGTGTTTTTCTGTAATTCAGGGGCAGAGGCAAATGAAGGTGCGGTGAAGATGGCGCGCCGTTATCATTATGCCGCAGGAGATCCAAATCGTACCACCATCCTATGCGCTGGCGGGGCTTTTCATGGGCGAACCCTTGGCATGTTGGCCGCCACAGATCGCCCGATTTTCAGAGAAGGTTTCGGCCCACTTGCCACAGGCTTCAAACATGTGCCTTTTGGCAATTTGAACGCGCTTCGCGATGCGATGGATGAAAGCATTGCCGCGATTTTTGTAGAACCTGTGCAGGGTGAAGGCGGGGCAAATGCCGCACCAGAAGGCTATTTGCAAGGCATCAAACAAGCAGCAGATGAGTATGGCGCCTTATTTATCGCTGATGAAATTCAATGTGGCATGGGTCGCACAGGCCATTTATTTGCCTATCAGCAAGCTGGCATATCGCCTGACATCATCGCCACAGCTAAAGGCCTTGGGGGCGGATTTCCGATGGGCGCGATTATCGCAAGAAAAGCAATCGGAGACGCGATGGGCCCTGGCAGTCATGGCACAACCTTTGGCGGCAATCCCTTGGCAGTGGCAGCTGGCAATGCGGTTCTTGATGTCATGCTAGAAGATGGGTTTTTTGATGCGTTAAGGCAAAAAATAGCACTATTTGACAAAGGCCTTTCAGAGATAGCAGAGGCGATGCCTGATAAAATCATTGAATTGCGTGGCGCTGGGTTTTTGCGTGGTATTCGCCTCAATGATGCCATTGTTGCAGGTGCGCTGACAGCCACGCTTCGTGACCATCATTTATTGACTGTGCCAGCCGCTGATAATGTGTTGCGTCTGCTACCACCTTTGACAGTCAGCGAGGATGAAATCGCCAAAGCATTGGCGATTTTACAAACTGCGCTAAAGGCATTATAACCACTGACTTTCCTGTGGGACGGCTTACGCCATCACAGCCCCACAGATCATATGACAAAAGTGAAAGCTTCGCCCATGATACGCCATTTCCTTGATTTGAAAGATTTTGACAAAGACCAGCTGACCAAAATGCTGACCTACGGTGTTGAGATGCGTCGTGCGTTAAAATCGGGCAACAGCCATGATATGCCTTTGCAAAATAAGCATGTGGCTATGATCTTTGAAAAAAATTCAACCAGAACCCGCGTGTCTTTTGAAGTGGGCATCAGCCAATTGGGTGGCACACCTGTAGTGTTATCAACCAATGATATGCAAATTGGCCGCGGTGAAAGTATTCATGATACGGCCAAAGTGTTATCTGGCTATCTTGATATGATAATGATCCGTTGCTTGTCACATGACACATTAACAACGCTTGCGCGCTATTCATCTGTGCCTGTGATTAATGGGCTAACAGATCGCTCTCATCCTTGCCAAGTGATGGCAGATATGATGACGATGCTTGATACGCATGGTATCATTGAAGGCCAGATTGTCACCTGGGCAGGTGATGGCAATAATGTCGCTGTCTCATGGATTGAAGCAGCAGCCATTATGGGGTTTGAATTGCGGCTTGCGTGTCCTTCTGGTTATGAGCCACCAGCTGAAATTGTGGCTTGGGCCAGAGATAAAGGCGCTGATATCAAATTATATGATGAGTTAGCAGACGCCGCAGATGGCGCCCATGTGATTGTCACAGATGTTTGGATCTCTATGGGGGATGAAGAAGGCACACGCATCAAAGATATGACGCCTTTCCAAGTAAATGACGCTGTCATGGCACAAGCTGCGCCTGATGCGATTTTCATGCATTGCTTACCAGCGATCAGAGAGATGGAAGTCACAGCCTCTGTGATTGATGGCTCGCAATCAGCTGTCTGGCAAGAGGCTGAAAACAGATTGCATGCCCAAAAAGCAATTATGGCTTGGTGCGCAGGGGCATTAGATTAAGGCGAAAGCCATAGACATTTAAATCAGAGATTTAAAAAAATTAGGCGGAAGATAATGAGTGCCATGAACGATACGGTTTTGCCTTTCTATTTGAACGGGGAAAGCGGAAATACACCGCGCATCAGAGGGCGGATTGCCCGTTTGCATCACAGCGCAGATGCGATCCTTAACCGTCATAATTATCCTGATAAGGTGGCTGGCCTATGTGCTGAGACCATGGCATTGGGGGCTGTTCTAGCTTCTATGATGTCCTTTGAAGGGGTGTTTACGGTGCAAGCCAAAGGTGATGGCGCGGTAAAAACCTTGATGACTGATGTCACAGATCAAGGCGCGATGCGTTGTTATGCAGCATTTGAAGATGATAACGCGCTTCTTGATGGTGCTTTTCAAGGCCCGTCTCTTTTGCCGCGTTTGATGGGCGCAGGTTACATTGCCTTTACGGTTGATCATCAAGTTACCAACCGCCGCTATCAAGGCATTGTTGAATTAGATGGCCCACATTTGGGTGATGCGGCAACCAGCTGGTATCGCAATTCAGAACAGCTTTCGACTTTGGTGATGACAGCTGCTGAAAAAACAGATGATGGCTGGGTGGCATCTGCTTTGATGTTACAACAAATTGCAACATCTGGCGGCAAAACAGATGCGTCAGATGATGGCTCACATGATCAAGATATCTATCGCCAGCCAGAAGAGATGAATGATGAGATGACAGATTTATGGCATACCGCCATGACATTATGTTCATCCGTGAAGCCAGAAGAATTAAGTGATACCTCTTTAAAGCTGGAAGATTTGGTTTATCGGTTATTCCACACGCTTGGGGCCCACAGCCAGCCTATGCGCCAAATCACAGATCATTGCCGTTGCTCGCCTGAAAAAGTGGAAGTGATGCTTGCGGATTTATCAGCTGAACAAAAAGCAGACTTGGCTGATGAAAACCAGCAATTGATTGTGTCTTGCGAATTTTGCAAAACAGAACGTATCTTTGATCTATCAGCGACCTCATAAAGGCAAAGTTCATAAGAATTTTGCGGGCAATGATTAACTTTGTTAGGCTGACCGAAATAGAGGGGCCGAAATAGAGGGGCCGAAATAGAGGTGCCAAAATAGAGAGGCCAATGATCACCCATTCCGTAAAAAGGAGACTTCAGATGCGCCGCATGCTTACCCTTGTCGCAATCATCCCTTTGATGTTTGTTTTATCTGCTTGTGGAAATGAAGCAGAGGTGAAAAAACTAGAAGTCTTTCAGCCAGAGACCACCACATCTTTAGCCATTAATGCGCGCCGTCTTGAAATCATTGATAATTGGTTGATGCCGCTTAAAGCGCCTTATGTCGAACATGAATTGAAAAAGCCGCCTGCGGCCTCTTTGATTGAATGGGCCAGCCTTGTGGTTCAGCCAAAAGGCGGATCTGGCGAAGTGATTTTAAACATCTCTGAAGCTTCAGTGAAACATGAAGAATTGCCGCCTGCTGAAGGGTTTTTAAATAGCTTGAAAGACAATCAGGAAACGCGCATTCGTGTGACCTTATCAGCGCAATTATTATGGATCCAGCCTGTGGGCAACTATACGGGCACCGCTGAATTAGCGGCAAAGACAAGTCAGTCATTGCCTGAATCAGCAACCCCATCTGATTATGAAATCGCCACCCAAAATTTGGTGGGACGTGCCTTGGCGTTAATTGATTTGCAAGCGCGTGAAGAAATCGCAAAAATTGATGGGATGATTTTGCCTTAAATGATCAAAGGGGGCTAGCGACGCCAAAAGCCAGGATGCAACATCACAAGCACAGTGAATAATTCCAATCTGCCAAGCAACATGCCAACACACATGGCCAATTTGGCAGCCATAGGCAACCCGCCAAAATGACCTGCTGGTCCGATATCATTTCCCAATCCTGGACCAACATTTGATATTGCCGTGGCCGCGCCAGAAATCGCAGTGTCAAAATCAACACCTGTCAGCCCTAGAAATACGGCCAAAATCACAAAACATAAAATATATAAGTAGAAAAAGCCCATCACCGCATCCATGACAGAATCAGAGACAGGGCGCTTATTATAATAGGCCAGCACCACACCATGGGGGCGAAGCAATCTGGCAATTTGGACCTTGATCGTCGATGCCAATACTTGCAGACGGAAGATTTTTACCCCGCAAGTTGTGGAACCAGCACAGCCGCCAATAAACATACAAATCAGCAAAATGGTGGTGGGAAATCCGCCCCATGCTGCAAAATTTGACGTCCCATAGCCTGTGCCTGTTAACACAGATACGCCATTAAAGCTGGCAAGGCGTATGGCCGAAATCATATCATAGCCTTGGCGGAATAAATCAAAGCTGATGAACACCACAATGGTAGCGATTAAGGCGATAAACCAACGCACTTGCGGGTCTTCAAGCAGTTTTTTCCACCCGCCTTGGGTGATTGCCACATAATGCGCAAAGGGCAAAGAGCCAACAATCATACCGAGGATGATAATCACCTCAATCAGCCATGAGTCAAAAGCCCCAATCGATAAGGTGCGGGTTGAATAGCCACCAGTGGCAATGGTGGTCATGGCATGGGCTATCGCATCAAAGCTCGGCATGCCAGCCAGCCCAAGCATAATGGCCCAAGTGGCTGTTAATGCGGTATAGGCGATAAAAATGCCACCAGCCAATTGGGTTGCTCTAGGGATCACTTTTTCAGCTGAGTCATAGGATTCGGTCTTAAACAGCTGCATCCCGCCAACAGATAACATCGGCAAAACCGCAATTGCCATCACAACAATGCCAATCCCGCCAAGCCATTGCAGCAAAGCGCGCCAAATCAAAATGCCATAAGATGCTTTTTCAATCACAGGCAAGATGGTCGAACCTGTGGTGGTGATGCCTGAAATTGATTCAAATAACGCATCAGAAACGGAGAGATCTAAATCTGATAGGAAAAAGGGTAACGCGCCAAACAACCCAATCAAAATCCACGCGCCATTGGTCAAAAGAAAGGCTTGGCGCACGCCTAATTCAAAGGCGGCTTGGCCATTATGTGCCAAGAACAGCCCAATGCCGACAAAGCCAGTGACAAGGGCTGAAATGGCGAAGGCCTGCCAATTATCTGACCCTGTGGCAATATCCACAACAAGGGGCAACACCATCGTCACAGATAAGATGGCAAGCAAAATGCCCAAGATATTCAAAACAGGGGTAAAGCGCATCGGCGAACCTTATATTTCCTCATCTGATGCCCTCTAAAAAAGCAGGATTGACCCTGTTTCTTTAAATTTCATCATGTCCATCTATAAGGGCTAAGGGCCTATTATGTCCAGTCATCTCCCATTTGGTGCAGGTCAGCACCCAATGATTATGATGGCATAAGACCAGATAAAGCGCGTTTATTAATCAAGTTGCATATGACGGTAAAAACGATCGCGCAAGGCCGCATCATCTTTAAACACGCCTGTAAATTGTGTTGTTACCATAGATACAGATGGTTTTTTCACGCCTCTTGTGGTCATGCATTGATGTTTGGCATCAATCAAAATGGCAACGCCTTTTGGCTGCAAGGCTTGCTGGATGCAATTGGCAATTTGCGCTGTCATGGTTTCTTGGGTTTGCAAACGATACGCAAAGCTGTCCATCACACGCGCCAATTTTGAAATACCAACCACACGTCTATCTGGCAAATAGGCGATATGCGCTTTGCCTGAAATAGGCACCATATGATGCTCGCAATGAGATTGCATTTCAATATTCCGCAGCATAACCATATCTTGATAGCCTTCGACCTCTTCAAAGGTGCGCGCTAGCATGGCATGCGGGTCATCCTTATAGCCTTGAAAAAATTCTTCATAAGAACGAATAACACGCGCTGGTGTATCAACAAGCCCTTCACGTGTCGGATCATCGCCAGCCCATCTAAGCAACAATTCAACTGCTTTTTCAGCCTCTTCGCGTGTTGGCTTATCAGCGTCTGTTGCGCTTTGATCTGCTTGGTTGTTCAGACCGTCAATTGTGTCATAAGGTGTCATTGTCTTTCATTCCATTTACACAGGCGTTGTCATAACACATTCATAAGATGGTAAGGCATCAGCGATATCATTGCCAAAATATCAGGTGATGGCCTATGCCGCTGTCATTTACCGACTTATCAAGTTTTTCATTGCTCGTCTAGGCTTCACCTTAGGATGAGTGCTGCCAAGAATGCTTATAATTATACGGCATTTTCTGGCCAATGGATGACAGGGCCTGTGGCAAAACGCTGATCATCTTCATGGTGCGAAATTAACAAGGCTGGAATTTGCCTTTCATGGATGGCATCTGCCACAAATTGCCCAAATTGGCTGCGAAGCGTTGGATCAAGCGCAGAAAAGCTTTCATCCATTAATAAAGCCTTTGGTTCTGATAATAAGGCCCGCATTAACGCAATACGCGCTTTTTGCCCACCTGATAAATGCGCTGGGTCATAAGCATCATATCCTGTTAAATCCGCATCTGATAAGGCTTGTGAAATACGCGCTCTGCGTTCTGATCTGGTTAAAGCAGCTGGCAAACCAAACCCTAGATTTTGCGCCACATTTAGATGGGGGAATAACAAGGCTTCTTGGAATAATAATCCCATGTGGCGTTGTTCCGCTGGCAAAGATAACAACGCCTTGCCATCAAGCGTGATCTCACCGCCCATCTTTAACCCCTCAGATGATGTGCCAGCAATGGCATGTAATAAGGTGGATTTTCCGCACCCGCTTGGTCCTTGGATCACGGCGATTTCCCCAGCCGCAATTTCACAGCTGAAATCTTTTAAAATCGGCTTGTTCGGCCAAGATAAGGTGATGTTGGATAAAATAAGGCTCACAGATTATCTCAGCTTATTTTGCAAGATTTATAACAAAATGGCATGGCCATTTACAGACTTTAACAATAGCATAAATCTGCGCATCTCGGCCATGAAAGTTTCACGAAGATCTGATCTTTATCGCCTGTCTTATTGTTTGCCAACTGCGCCAAGGGTTAACAAACCTTGTGGCTGTTGCACAGATAATAATAATCCAGCTTCTTCTGCTTCTGGTCCGTAAAAGCGGCCAGAGGCTTGCCAGCTTGATATAGTTTTTTCAGCACCATCTAAGGCTAGATAATGATTATCGCTGGCGGTATCAGCCTGCAATCCCTGTTGCGTCAGATGCAAAGGCAGATACAGAGATAATTCATCGGTTTCTAGCGTAAAATTGGCGTTATTTTGCGCTGGCATCACGGTCAAAAGCGCAGGGGCCTCGCCAGTGGTGCTATGGCAATAATGACAATGATAACGGCTTTGCATGTGATATGTTGTGGTGCTATTTGGGATGGGACCTGATCTGCCAAATAAAAAATAGGACCCGCTTGAAAGCTGCCTTGTAAAATCAAGCGTTCCAGATGGCCTGACATCATGCGTAAGATAAGATAGGCCAACATAGGGGCTGGTTTCACTTGCCAATAAGGGCGCAATAAGCGGATCAGGCTGTTTGTTCAAAAAGCCGATTAAGGCGGTATCATCGTCAAAATGCCTGATCTGACCCGTTGCGGTATCAATTACAAAACTGGTCTCCTCTGCCCCTGCAAAATCGGCAAAATTCGCATAAAGAAATTGCGCAGATGGGGTGTCTATCGCGGTTGGCGCAGAGATAATCGGTGGCGCATCGCCGCCGCCTCCTCCCCCGCATGCACCCACTAAGACAGGCGTAAGGCGAAAGAGAAAAACGGCCTTATCAAGCGATTTGCTAAAAAATAAATGCGCTTTTTTAAAGATATGAATTTTAGATAATTGAATTGTTTTATGCAGTGTCTCATCCTTTCACAATGAAACGCATCATTTGACTTTGTCTATCGCCACTGAAGGATCAGAACTTTGGGGCTAATATGCTGTTGTTTTTCTGCCAGAGATGAATTTTTACTTTTGCTCTTGTCCGAAACTATGAATCAGGGCTAGCTAGGAACATTGGCTTTCCTCACTATCAAAAAGGATAAGATACCTGATATGCGCAATTTTAACTTTAAGATGATACGATCAGCGGTTGTCATTTTAGTGGCAACAGGTCTGGCATCCGTTACAGCCGCCAAAGCAGATGATTTTGCTACCCTCGAAAAAAATGCGCGGGGGCAAAGCGTCTATTTTAACGCTTGGGGCGGTGATGATAAAATCAACGCCTATATTAGATGGGCTGGCGATACCTTAAAACAACGTTATGGCATCACCCTAACGCATGTGAAATTAACAGATACCGCTGCCGCTGTGTCTCGTATTTTGGCTGAAAAAACAGCTGGCCGCACCAGCGATGGGTCAGTTGATATGCTATGGGTGAATGGCGAGAATTTTGCCTCGATGAAACGCTCTGGTTTATTGCAAGATGCTGATTGGGTGTCTGATTTGCCAAATTGGCGTTACACAGATGAAGCAGAATTGCCAGCCATTAAATTGGATTTTGCGGTGCCAACAGATGGGTTGGAAGTGCCATGGGGTCGGGCCCAATTGGTGTTTTTCCATGACACAGCCTATCTCAGCAAGCCCCCACAATCGGCTGCTGAACTCAAAGATTATATCCTAAAGAATAAAGGGCGTTTCACCTATCCGCAGGTGCCTGATTTCATGGGCATATCCTTTTTGAAACAAATGTTGATTGAGCTGACCGATCAAGATGCTGCCCTTTATGCGCCAGCAGATGAGGCTGACTTTGAGGCAGTGACAGCCCCGCTTTGGTCTTATCTTGATGAGATACACCCGCATTTATGGCGTGGGGGTCGGGCGTTCCCGCAAAATTACCCTGCCCAGCGCCAATTACTAGCTGATGGTGAGATTGATATTTATATGGCCTTTAACCCAGCTGATGCGTCATCTGCGATTGCCAGAGGGGAATTGCCAGAGACTGTGCGCCCTTATGCCCATGATGCTGGTACGTTGGCGAATGTGCATTTCTTGGCCATTCCGTTCAATAGCGGTAATCGCGCGGCGGCAATTATCACAGCGAATTTCATGCTGTCGCCAGAAGCGCAATTGCGCAAAGCAGATCCTGCGATTTGGGGTGATCCGTCCGTGCTATCGCAAGGCAAATTGCCAAAACAAACACAAGATGATTTTGCGAATTTGCCCAAAGGCATTGCCACATTGGGGCCTGCGGATCTTGCCAAAACCTTGGCAGAACCACATCCCTCATGGGTGCCAAAGCTAGAGGCCGCATGGAAAAAACGTTATGGGGTTGCCAATTAGCCCTTGAGTTAAGTAAAGCAGATTACCGTGGCAAAATCTTTTTTGGAAATGGATGGGGGGCTTTCTCTTTTGGGGAAATCCCCCTTATCTTGGATTGTTCTAGGCGCCTTTTTGGTGTTTTGTTTGCCGCTTATGGTGGGGCTTGCTGGCATGATCTTGCCTGCCTTTGGCTATTTGCCGCCTTTAGGCCTAACTGAATTTTCAACGCTTTCATTTGCGCAATTTTGGGCACAACCAGCCACAGGCCGCGCCATGGTCTTATCGGTTCAAATTGGCTTTTTATCTTGTCTATTTTCAGTGATCGCGGTGTTTGTGATTCTGGCGTGCGGCTCGCAAGCTGGCACAGGGTCCGTTTTGCTGAGATGGCATCGCCGCATCATGGGCCCGTTAATTGCCATTCCGCATTCCACCATCGCGATTGCGATATTGTTTTTGCTTGCGCCTTCTGGCTGGATTATGCGGCTTATATCGCCAGAATTAACGGGGCTGACGAGACCACCTGCCTTTGGCTTTGTGCCTGATCAAACAGGATTTTTGTTAATTGGCGGGCTGATGATGAAAGAAATTCCTTTTTTGTTATTCATCTCGCTTGGCATTGCCGCGCGGCTGGATTTGCATCGTTTGACCATGTTGGGTCGCTCGCTTGGCTATCGTCCTGTGGCAATTTGGTTTTATCTGATTTGGCCCCCGATTTACCAACAAATGCGTTTGCCGATTTTGGCAGTATTGGCTTACAGCCTGTCTGTTGTTGATATGACTTTGATTTTGGGGCCAAGCTTGCCACCGACTTTGTCTGTGTTGATTTTACAAGGCTTTGTTGATCCAGATTTGACGGCTACCGTCACAGCTTCTGCGGGGGCGGTATTGCAATGTGTGATGATCCTTGTGGCATTTGCGTTGTGGCAATTAGTGGCAAAATCGGCCCAGCTTGTTCTCTATCTCAGCTTATCTTACGGCTTCAGGCTCCGCTATTTGGGCGGAGCGGCAGCGTCGTTGTTTCTTATGATAAGCTTTGCCTTTTCAGCTTTGCTGATCGGTCTTGTGGCGATTGGGCTTTGGGCTTTTGCAAATCGCTGGTCCTTTCAATCCAAATGGCCAGACATTTTTGGGTTGCGTCATTGGCAAAGCGAGGCCGCCTTTGGTTCGTTATTTTGGGATTCGTTTACCATCGCGTTGTTGGCCAGTCTTATCAGCTTGATCATCGCCGCCTTATGGCTAGAGCGGTTTTCACGTCATCATGCCATGGCGCACACCATCAGCTTGTTGTTGTTTGTTCCGTTATTTGTGCCACAAATATCATTATTATATGGCCTGCAAGTTGGGTTAAGTTGGGCCAGATTAGATGGCACGATCTGGACTGTGATTTGGGCGCATTGTCTTTATATCCTGCCCTATAGCTGGCTGATTTTGGCACCTGCCTATGAGGCGTTTGATCAACGCCATGTGATGCTTGGCAAATCATTTGGTTTTAGCGCATTCAGACAATTTTATAAAATCAGATTGCCGCTATTATCCTACAGCTTTGCCTCTGCCTTTGTGATTGGGGTGGCTGTGTCAATTGCGCTTTATTTGCCAACCTTATTTACAGGGGCAGGGCGCATTGAAACCATCACAACCGAAGCGGTGACTTTGGCATCATCTGGTGCCAGAGGGCCAGCGGCCCAAGCTGCTTTGCTTCAGATGACCTTGCCTTTGCTGATCTTTTGTCTTGTCAGATTAACACTTCATTTGCGATTTAGGCGCTTTTCTTTGATGCGAAGCAATCGCTAGCATTTCAAAATTATGTGGTCAGAAAATTTGCTTGATTTAAATCATGATATTGGTGTAAACGAGCGATCATAGAAATTATGTTCCCAGATCGCATCGCGCTTTTTATGAAGTCAGCATCGCGGGAACAATCGAAGAGATCACGTCACCAAAGATGTCATCTCGCATAAATGATGTAGGTCATAATTTTGTCAAAACTTTTTGCGATCTGTTAAAAAGTACAGCTCTTAAATCTGACGAGCCTTTTGGTCCACCCGCGCTTTGTTAAGCAGGCTAGGGCGTGGGATAAATCACAGATGGTAATTTTGACAACGAAACGAACAGGAGAAAAACTCGATGGCTCAGCAAACACTTTCAGCTAAGAAAATTGCAATCATGGTCGCAGCGAATTTCGATGAAACACAATTCATCAATATTCAAAAAGCCATGATGGCATCTAATGCATGGTTGAAAGTTGTCTCGAATAAATCGGGTCTGGTGAATGGCGCGAAAGATGGCATGCTTGGCATGGCTTATCCTGTCGATGCGCTTCTTTCAGAAACATTGGCAATTGATTATGATGCGCTGATTATTCCTGGCGGGGCAAAACACATCTCCACTTTGGCACAAGAACCACATGCGATTCGTATTTTGCGTGCCTTCATGCGCGAAGAGATGCCTGTGTTATTTATTGATGATGCCACATCGCTATTGGGTGAATCAGGGTCAGATATCACAGATTCAGATTTTGGTGATGATGCGGTCAGCGCAGTGAAGCATGTTGTAAAAGCAAATGCTGATGCCTCATTAACAGAAGCATTGGCGTTGCTAGCAGAAGCCTTTACCGCTTCAGATGAAGAACAAGCCGCTTAACCGCTGCTTTTGTGATGCAACATAGATTGGAAAGATAAGCCAAATAGATGGAACAGCTTGCCTCTCCTTGCATTAGCATTTGCCAGATTCATCCTGAAACAGGACATTGTTCAGGATGTTATCGAACAAGAGAAGAGATTGCCAAATGGCGATCTCTTGCCCCAGCTGACCAAGCCGCTTTGCTGAAAGAGCTTGGCATAAGACGCGCTGCTGAAACAGGCGTAAAACGCCGTGAGACCAGACGCCGCAAGAGTTAATTTTTGCTCTATTTGTTTTTGAGGTTCGAAACTCTGTCGCCGTCCTTTTCGAAGGTCTTATAATGAATAGATAGGAAAAGGGCTTCATGAATAAAGTGAAAGCAATGCTTAATGAAAAGGGTGTTATTTTGGCAGATGGTGCCATTGGCACCAATTTATTTGCCAGAGGGCTTGAGACAGGCGATGCCCCTGAATTGTGGAATCTAACCAAGCCAGATGTGGTTGAATCTCTTCATGATGATTTTGTCACGGCTGGTTCGGATATTTTGCTGACAAACAGCTTTGGTGGCACAGATTTTCGCCTCAAACTTCATAACGCAGAATCACAAGTGGCAGAGGTGAATAAAGCGGCGGCGGCGATCGCCCGTAAATCAGCTGAAAAATCATCACGCACCATTTTGATTGCGGGTGGCATGGGCCCAACAGGTGAGCTATTTCAGCCCCTCGGGATGCTAGATGAGGCCTCCGCTTTTGCTTCATTTTCCGCGCAAGCAGACGCACTTGCCGCTGGTGGTGTCGATTTAATCTGGATTGAAACCATGTCTTCTTTGGAAGAGGCCGAAATTTGCGTGAAAGCCGCCAAGGCAACAGGCCTGCCAGTGTTTATCACCATGACATTTGACACCGCTGGTCGGACCATGATGGGCGTTCAACCACAAGATTTTGCCAAAGCTGCCACGGGCTGGGGTGTTGATGGGTTTGGGGCAAATTGTGGAATTGGGCCAGCTGAATTATTGGATTCTATCTTTGGGATGGTCGAAGCACGCACAGATGGTCCTGTGATTATTGCCAAGGGCAATTGCGGCATCCCTGAATATCGTGATGGCGAGATTTTTTATCATGGCACCGCGCCGTTAATGGCAGATTATGCGCGTTGTGCCAGAGGCGCAGGCGCTATGATTATTGGGGGATGTTGTGGGACCAGCCCAGATCATCTGATGGCGATGCATGATGCCTTGCAAGACGTTGCGGCAGAAAAGCCTATGGATCGCAAGACAGCAGCGGCGCGTCTTGGCACGCCATGGGCGTCTTTAAAAGATGCGCCAAACGATGATTCTTCTGCCAGAGATACAAAACGCCGTCGCAGACGCCGCAATTAATAACCAGTTTTAGCAATCGCCTTTTTTAAATGCTTACTTGCGCTTTTGGCCATTTGATGCATACTGCGCACCCATAAGATATCGACTTTATGAAGGTCAGAAGATGACACGTTACCGCACCCATAATTGTAATGAATTAACACGTGAACAGGTTGGCAGCAGCGTTAAGTTGGCTGGTTGGGTTCACCGCAAAAGAGACCATGGCGGTCTTGTCTTTATTGATCTGCGTGATCATTTCGGTTTGACACAGCTGGTGATTGATACTGATCATGCTGATTTCGCGCAAGTCGAAGCTGTTCGTAATGAGTCAGTTATTTCAATTGAAGGGCGCGTCGCAGAGCGCACAGCAGAGACTGTGAATGCCAAAATGGCCACTGGCGAAATCGAAGTGATGATTGACAGCTTTGAGCTTTTATCAGCCGCAGATACATTGCCGCTTCAGGTTAATTCTGATGAAGATTCTGGCGAAGAGACAAGATTGCGTTATCGTTATCTTGATTTGCGCCGTGCGCGTCCACATGCCAATATTTTGTTGCGCTCGCAAATCATTCAATCTATTCGCAACCGCATGGTTGGCCAAGGCTTTGCAGAATTTCAAACACCCATTCTAACGGCCTCATCTCCCGAAGGTGCCAGAGACTTTTTGGTGCCAGCGCGTTTGCATCCTGGTAAATTCTATGCCCTGCCACAGGCGCCACAGCAATTTAAACAATTGATTATGGTCTCTGGCTTTGATCGGTATTTCCAGATTGCACCTTGTTTCAGAGATGAAGATAGCCGTGCTGACCGCTCACCAGGCGAATTTTACCAGCTTGATCTTGAGATGAGCTTTGTTGAGCAGCAAGATGTGTTTGACGCGGTTGAGCCTGTGATCAGAGGCGTGTTTGACGAATTTTCATCACGCAAAGTGCATGATGATTTCCCGCATATCACCTATGCAGATGCGATGCTAAAATATGGCTCGGACAAGCCTGATTTGCGGATTCCAATTGAAATTGCAGATGTCACAGATGTGTTTGATGGCTCTGATTTTGCGATTTTTGCACGCAATATCGAAAAAGGGGCTGTGGTTCGTGCTATTCCAGGGCCGAAATGTGGCTCTCGTTCCATTGCTGATCGCATGAATAGCTGGGCCCAAGGCGAAGGTGCCCCTGGTATGGGCTATATCATCTATGGTGAAGATGGTGAGGCCAGAGGCCCAATTGCCAAAGCGCTTGGTGCAGATAAAACCGCTGAATTAAAATCACGCCTTGGCTTGGCTGATGGTGATGCAGCCTTCTTTGCTTGTGCGAAGGAATCAGAAGCCGCTTCATTGGCTGGCAAGGCGCGTGTTCGTTTGGGTACAGAACATGGCTTGATGGACTCTGATATTTTCAAATTCTGTTGGATTGTTGATTTTCCTATGTATGAATTGGACGAAGCCACAGGCAAGGTCGAATTCTCACATAACCCCTTTTCTATGCCACAAGGCGGCATGAAAGCATTGGAAGAACAAGATCCTTTGACCATTAAAGCATGGCAATATGATCTTGTTTGTAACGGCATTGAATTATCATCTGGCGCGATCAGAAACCATCTGCCAGAGGTGATGTATAAAGCCTTTGAAATTGCTGGCTATGATAAAGATGTGGTTGATACCGAATTTGCAGGCATGATCTCAGCCTTCCGTTTCGGCGCCCCACCACATGGCGGCATCGCACCTGGTATTGACCGTATGGTGATGCTGATCGCTGATGAGCCAAATATCCGCGAGGTCATCTTGTTCCCAATGAATGGTAAAGCAGAAGATCTGATGATGAATGCCCCATCTGAGGTATCAGATGCGCAATTGCAAGAACTTCATATCCGTCGGTCATTGCCTGTGAAAAAGGCGACTGATTAA
>JBMHDH010000044.1:0-6596 GCA_049889495.1 Puniceispirillaceae bacterium (SeqCode)
TCTTGGCAGCGCCAAGACAGATAAATACTGCGAACGGGCAAAGACTTGCCCGAAACTGATTATCGCGGGGTGGAGCAGCCCGGTAGCTCGTCAGGCTCATAACCTGAAGGTCGCAGGTTCAAATCCTGCCCCCGCAACCAATTTTCTATCAATTATCGCTAGGCCGTCTCAAATTGAGGCGGCCTTTTTTATGGGGTGTTCAACATTTTCATTATGCCGTTATAGCGCATGGCAGCGTTATATCTCAAATTCCTGTAAATCTTCTGCTATGGCTACATCATCGCCAAAGGCCTGTCGCGCATCAATCAGTGCCTTATGAAATAAATCTTTCTTATCCATATATTTCCTGAAATGTGTTAGCACTAGGCGCCCCACTTGGGCTTTTTTGGCCATTTCACCGATTTCAGATGGTGTCGGTGTCGTTATCTTCATTAAATCAGTGGCCGCCACGCCATCTAGGCGATAGCACCAATGTAATAAGAGGTCAGCGTTTTTGGATAGATCTGCCACTTCTGGACAAAGACCTGAATCGCCAGAATAAACGAATTTCTTCCCTTCACAGTGAAGGGCAAACGCCATAGATTCCAAAAAGGGCTGGGCATGTGGCGCAGTTGTGCTATCTATGCACCAACCGTCACCTTCGATGCGATCACCTGCTGTGATCTCGTGTATTTCAGGTGCAGGCCATGGGCGTGGGAGGGTGCCACCACGTGCTAACCACACTTCTTGACTTTGTGGCAGTTCGGTGCGCGCTCGCAGATCATGCGATAAAACGCCATTTGTACCAAAATATCCTTCAGTGATTTGGCGAATAGGGGCAGGGCCATAAATCTTTATGGGCGACCCCCCTTCGTCCCATGCGGCATGTATTAAACGCGCATAATCCATCATGTGATCTGAATGCAGATGGGTAAAAATAATGTGCGTGATATCAGAGGGGTTTCGACCAGTACGAAGCAAATTATCAAACACACCGCCGCCACAATCAAACAGGATATTATCAGTTCCTACTTCAACAAGGTAGCCGCTAGAGGCACGTCGAACATAGGCCTCTGGTGAGCCTGAACCAAGTATTGTAAGCTTCACTTTCGGTCTCCTAGCGCTGCTGCCTGTGGTGGTGGTGTGGCGCCAGGGGCTCCTAATTTCAGGGCCGCCTCGCGACCACCATGATGTTGGATCAAAGCGGCCTGATCTGCAAAGGCCATTTCATCCACCGCATCAGGATCACAAATTTTGCGAAGCTCTTTATGCAAATCTCTTAAAATATCTTGGCATGCGGGGTCTTGTGCGCGATTGGTGCATTCTTCTGGATCATCCTCTAGATTAAAAAGCTCATCTGGAAAACCAACATAATGAATCAACTTCCACGCGCCTTTTCGCAGCATGAAAGCGCCAGATACAGCGCCAGCCGCGTGATATTCAGAAAAGACAACGCGGTCTTTTTGCACAGGTTCTGATAAAATAGAATGAAGGTCGCGTACACCGTCAGCGGCCGCAATTTCCGTGCCGAAATGAGTTGCGATCGTCGCAGAAATATCCAACAGGCTAACAGGCGTATCACATAGGCCTTGTGGGATGTCTGGCCCTGCCATGATCAAAGGTACAGCGGCGCTTTCTTCATACATATTGGACTTTCCCCAAAGCCCGCGTGCGCCAACATTATCGCCATGGTCTGAGGTATAAATGATCTGTGTTCCGTCCATCTGTCCAGATGTTTCCAACGCGTCGATAATCTGCCCGATATTATGATCAAGCCAGCTGCATAATCCGTAATAGGCAGACATTGCGGCAAGACGTTCCTCAGCATTGGCAAATTTGTCTTCGCTGTTCATAAAGGCGTTTTGTTTTTCAATCCAAGGGTGGCGCTCATAGCCATCTTTGGGATGCAGCTTTACTTCAGGTAGCGTTTCAGGCGGATACATATCAAAATACTCTTGCGGTACCACAAGAGGGAAATGCGGTGCCACCAGACCTACATAAAGACACCATGGCCGCGCATCGTCAGCTCTATCCCTAATCCAGTCAACGGTGCGGCTCACAACGTTTTGATCATATTCTGTATATTTGCTCTCACCTGGCCCTATATAGTCGCCCAGCATGCGCTTTGGCCCAAGAATGCGCTCATCTTCTTTGCGAATGCTGGCCCAGACCATACCGACCCCATCTGCTACCATCATCGGAATATGTTCGATATCAAATCCAGCTGAATCATTTTCATTGCGATAATGCAGCTTGCCGATACTTTCCACCGATATGCCTTTTTCTTGAAGGGCATGACCCCAGCCGCGAATAGCACCTGTATAGGGCATAGCATTATCCCATAGGCGTGTCTGGTGCGGATAAAGCCCTGTGGCAAAGCTCGCCCTTGCAGGCACGCAGATAGGACTTGGCGTGTAGGCATTCGTAAATCTGGTGCCTCTTGCTGCCAATTTATCAAGGTTAGGTGTTTGCACAAAAGAATGGCCAGCGCACCCAAGAGCACGCGCCTGATGCTCGTCAGACATGATCACTATTAAATTTGCTGGTTTTTCTTTGGATGCGGTCACTTGATATCTCTTATTTTTGAGGCGGCTTCAATTTTTTTGATAATAAGGTAAAATAATTCTAATTCTTCTGGAGTCACATCTGCCAGAAGGTGATGTTGGCGCTGTTCCATAATCGGCACAAGCTGCTTATTGATGTCTCGGGCAATTTCGGTTAGCTCCAGCTTCTGGATTCTTTTATCGTCAACATCGCGCTGACTTTTCAGCAATCCTTTTTTGATCATACCTTTTATTTTGCGACTAAGCTGTCCTTTATCCATCTGTACATGCTCAGCAATTTGGCTAGGAGACGGTTTGTCAAACATGCGGATGACCTGAATCACGCGCCATTCAACCAAAGAAAGACCAGATTTTTCTTTCAAGATGGCTGTGCCTTGCGCATTCAGCTGGCTTTGCAACTTTGCCAGACGGTAAGTCACAAAGGAGGACGGGTTTTTAAAACTCATGGCATCATGATCGTTCATAGGTATAAATTTTCAGAAACTATTTGACATGTCAACTTTATTGTGAAAATCCTACTATATAGAATTTAGGGAGGTAATTATGAAGAGATTTTTAATGGCAGCCACGGCAGCTGTCGGATTGTTTGCGGCGAGTGCTTCATCATCATTGGCCGATGGTCATGCATGGAAGCCTGAAGGCCCTATCAAGATGCTAATCGCGTTCGCAGCAGGCGGTGGGGCGGATACACAAGCCCGTTTGATTGCTGGCGATATTCAGGCGGCCACAGGCTGGGATATTATTCCAGAGCAGGTCACAGGCAAAGGCGGCGTGAACGCGCTTGTTGCTTTAAAAGACATGCCAAAAGACGGTACAGCCATTGCCATGGTGGTCACAGAATCAATTGGTTATAACGCAGTTGCCGCTGCGGGTGCAGGCGTCACGCCATCTGATTTCACAGGCCTTACAACCACTGCTGGCTTCCAGATGGGCGTTGTGTCGAAAGCGGATAAAGGCTGGACATCTTTTGCTGATATGATTGCAGATGCGAAAGCGAATAATCTGCGTTTTGGCACGATGTCACCAAAATTGTCTGATTTGGCGTTTTTGCTGGGTGAAGCGCAAGGTGTTGAGTTCAACATCATTCAGGTTAAAGGCGGTAAAGCTGTGATGAACGGCGTTCAAGCGGGTGATATGGATCTTGGCTTTATGGCAGGTATTCAGGGCAAAGGTGTTGCGTCTGGCGATCTTGTCAATCTGGCCTCTGCCATGTCAAAGCCATTGGTCCAAACCCCAGATGCTCCTGTTTTCGCTGACCTTGGGGTACAGTTCAACGCAGATGGCTATTTTGTTTTTGTTGCTCCTGCTGGGATGGACCCGAAAGCACGTGACGCCATTACCAATGCGATTAAGGACTCAATCCAGAATGGAAAAGCATCAGGTATGATCACCAAAGCATTTGGTGGCGCAGCCATCAATGAAGGTGCTGAGCTGGATGCCATGTTCCAAGCGGAATATGATGCTGCTGGCGCTTTGATGAAAGCTGCCCAGTAACGTCAGCTATTAAAAAATTGTAACAATCATGTTGGCCAGCAATGGAATCTTATAAAAGAAAAGATAAATTGCTGGCCATTTTCTTTATTTTGGCGGCTCTTTTCATCATCTTTATCTGGGTGCCTATGGATACGGGCACCGCGCTTGTTGAGAAGGTAAGACGCAAATATACCATCGGAGATGCGCTGGCGCCTACGGTTGCAGGTGCCCTATTGCTGATGGGCGGGATGCTTTTATGGCTGAGGCCGTCCGCAGATAAGGCGATCACAAGACAAAATTTGTTATGGGTGGGCTATTTATTTGGGGTGTTTACACTATCACTTGCGCTGATGCGTTATGCTGGGCCTGTTGTCGCCATGCTGATGAATGTGGATTACAGGCCGCTAAGAGCAACCCCGCCATGGCATTACATTGGATATATTGTCGGTGGCACCATTTTAGTGGGTGGTCTGACCGCTCTTGTGGAACGGCGTCTGAAAGCAAGCCAGTTTATTATTGGATTTACAGCCGTATTGTTGGTGGCACTTCTTTATGATTTACCATTTGATGATTTGATCCTTCCACCGAATGGAGATGTCTGATGGGTATTTGGGATCATGTTATTGCAGGTGTGCTTCTTGTCGTACAGTCTGACCCAGTGCTAGGCATACCGATTACCCTATTGATGGTTTTTGGTGGGTTTATTCTAGGGATTACAGTTGGGGCAACGCCTGGTCTTGCGGGACCGATGGCGATGGCAATCTCTTTGCCTATTTTGATTTCGATTTTTGGATTCTCGGATGATGCGCTTTTGCCAGTTCTTGGCTTTCTGATTGGCATTATGAAAGGGGCCACCATCGGCGGCGCTGTGCCAGCTATTTTGTTTAATACGCCAGGGACGCCAGATGCCTATATGACAGCGCTAGATGGCTATCCGATGGCTCAGAAGGGAGAGGCTAGAAAGGCCTTGCGGATAGCGCATTTTTCGTCAGCCTCTGGCGATACATTTTCTGACATTGTGCTGGTGTTCTGTGCACCATTTCTTGCCATCATGGTTGAGCGATATCTTGATTTGCCTGAAAAAACCGCACTATTGTTATTGTCGCTTGCCTTTATCGCGTCACTCATCGGTAACTCGGTTGGCAAAGGTCTTATTTCCATGGCTCTTGGTTTGTTTGCAGCCATGATCGCCACTGGTGAGGATTTCTACCCTCGACTAACCATGGGCCAATCATCTTTGTCTGAGGGTATTCCTATTGCAGCGGCCATTTTGGGCGTGTTGATTGTCGGAGAGGTGTTTAAAGCGCTTGAGGATATCTATCGCGGCGAGTCTGCTGCGCAAAGATCGACCAAGGTTCAAAATCGTAAAACGAAAATCTCTTTTGCAGATTGGCGCAAATATTTCCCCTATATCGGCCGCTCTGCGATTATTGGTACAGCGATTGGCGCCTTGCCTGGGGTAGGCTCCACGCTTGCGGCAACTTTGGGGTATTTCTCTGCAAAGCGCAGATATAATCTGACAAAAAACAAAGCAGATCCTGATTTTGGCAAGGGCGCTTCCGAAGGCGTTGTGGCAACCGAAGCTGCCAATAGCGCGGTGTCAGGAGCAAATTTGATCCCAGTTCTCTCACTCGGCATTCCAGGAAATGCGGCGGCAGTCTTTTTGATATTGGCAATGGATTCTATCGGCGGTTTTAACCCCGGCCCATCAGTGTTCAAACTGGAAGGCGGGATTAGTGACAGTCCAATGAATTCTGAGATGGTTATCGCATTTGGGATATTTACCACCATGTTTGTTGCCAATGCGCTGAACTGGACCATTGGCGGGGTGTTTATGCGTTGGGTTGGCATAATGGCTCTTATCCCGAAATCCAAATTATTGCCAGTCGTATTGTTGCTGACCATCACAGCGATTTATGTTCAAGAAACATCGATGCTGGCGGTTTGGATTACCTTATTTTTTGGATTGTTAGGGTATCTGATGCGGCGGATGGGTATGTCTCCTTTGCCATTTGTGATTGCCTTTATCCTTGGCGGTAATCTTGAAGCCACAGCACGTCAGGCCTTTGCCGCAACAGGCGCAGATCCGTTTTTCTTGTTGAAAAGCCCGATTGCCGCAGGTTTTATTGCGCTGGCAGTATTTGTTATTATCTATAATTTAAGAAAGTCAAAATCATGACACGTCCTAATATCCTTTTGATTTCAGCGGACCAGCATCGCGCAGACTGTTTTGGATTTCAGGGCCGCACTATTAAGACTCCCCATCTTGATCAACTAGCAGCTGATGGTACACATTTTTCTAATTGTATCACGCCAACAGTGGTCTGCCAGCCAGCAAGGGCCTCTATCCTGACAGGCCAGCTATGCCGCACCCATGGTGTGCATGATAATGGTATTGATCTTGACCCTGAGGCTGGCGAAAAAGGATTTGCAGGTGCGATGGCCGCCGCTGGCTATGAGACATCTTTTTTCGGCAAGGCGCATTTTTCCACCTATCACACATTTGCGCCAACTGGCACGCCTGAATGTTTGAAATCATCAGCCAATTATCCAGATAGCTGGTATGGGCCTTATATGGGG
>JBMHDH010000045.1:0-6469 GCA_049889495.1 Puniceispirillaceae bacterium (SeqCode)
AATATTCCTAAAAGCGCTGGTTGAACGTGATGTTTCTATAACCTTAAAGCGTTATTTATTGCGGTTCATCTACCACAGAAAAACTGCTGCCTGGCACTTGTTTAATCTCATCAAATTGATCCTTATCAAAGCCATCAATACAGCCTGTGTTAAAACCAATTTTGCCATCAGAGCGTTTGTTGTGATGGGTGTAAATGCCGCATTTGCTACAGAAATAATGTTTCGCAACATGGCTGTTAAATTGATAAAGGCTTAACTGATCTTCACCTGTCAATAATGTGAAATCTTCTGGCTCAGCAAATCCCATCAGCGCGCCTTTGCGTCGACAGATTGAACAATCGCACACCGCACCAAATGTCACTTCTGTCTTGACTTCATATGTGACAGCCCCGCAATGGCAAGACCCTTTATAATGTTGCATCTTACTCTCTTTTTTGACTCTGTTTGGTTACATTTTCTTCAGCAGATTAAGGGTAGAGCACGCAGGTGATTTGTCAATTTTATTTGAATAGTCTATCGGCAGTGCCATGCTCAAACAGACCCTTAAAAAGGGTCCATAAAAAAGATCTTGGCAAAAATGTTTAATTCATTCACCTTTTTTTTGAGATGGTTACTGTTTGAAATGGGGGGCTTATGATGCCTAACAATCAGCCTAAAGCCACGGCATCAAAAGATGAGCTCGCAAAATCGCAATGGCATTTTGCACCAGATCTGCCGATTGGTAATAACCCCTTATTTGAATGGCCGTGGTCTTTGCGCAAGATCCTATCTTATCATCGTGATTATTGGCTGACAGTCTCTGAGGTTAGCTTTTTTCTGCTATTGGCAATCGCAGGTTGGTATCTGCAACAACGCGCGCTCATGACCGCTCCAGAATTGTCCCTATCAGGGACGTTTTTTTCATGGGAAATGGCTTCATGGGAGATGGCTTCATGGGGAGGGGCGATTTATGCACGTAACCTTGTAATCACATTGGCTGTGGCGGGCGGTTTGCATTATCTGTTATATCACCGCAAAATCCAGCAAACAGAGACCAAATATATTGCCAATTTTCTGCATCGTGGCGGTGGCAAATTCAGCTTTGGCAACCAGCTATATGACAATATGTTCTATAGTCTTGTCAGCGGTGTAACCATTTGGTCAGCCTATGAAATAACCCTTCATGGGATGATTGCCACAGGGCAAATCAGCTTTTTATCTTTTGCATCATCCCCTTTGTTATTCATTGCCATTCTTGGCCTTACAGGGGTTTGGATTGCTTTTCATTTCTATCTGGTGCATCGCTTGCTTCATATGGGCGTTCTTTATGATTGGGTGCATTCGCTTCATCATCGCAATGTGAATGTTGGCCCATGGTCAGGGATATCAATGCATCCCATCGAACATATGCTGTATTTCAGCTCTATGCTTATTCATCTGGTAATCCCCTCACATCCAATTCATATTATGTTTCATGGCTATATGTTGGCATTATCGGCGATTATTGGTCATGCAGGCTTTCATGAATTGCTTGTGGGGCAATCGCGGCGTGTGGCATTGGGGCATTTTCATCACCAGCTGCATCATCGCTATTTTGAATGCAATTATGGGTCTGTTGATTTCCCGATGGATGTCTGGTTTGGCACCTTTCATGATGGCACAGAACAAGCACGCCAAAGATTAAAACAACGCCTCGGCCCCAGATGATGGCCCCAGATGATGCGATCTATAACACCATTTTCAGCAAGTCAGAAATCATAACCCACCGCTAGCCTTGGCGTAATTTTGTGATGGTCATATGTGGTGAAATGGCCTCGACATCCATCTGCAATTCCAAAATGGTTGCGCGATCTGCCGCTAAGGCTTTGATAAAAGCTGGTTTGAATGATGCTGTGTCGCCGATCACATCACAATCAAACCCATAGGCAGATGCCAGGGCCTTAAAATCAGGATTGGCTAAGCTGGTGCCAGAAACACGTTCTGGGTAATGGCGTTCTTGATGCATGCGAATGGTGCCATAGCTGCCATTATTGAAAATCAAAATCACAGGCTTCAGGCCTTGCTGCATCACCGTGCCGAGCTCTGATAAGGTCATCTGGATATCACCATCGCCTGCAAAACAAATAATCTGTTTATCTGGTGCCGCCTTGCCCGCAGCAATGGCCGCAGGCAGGCCATAACCCATCGCGCCTGATTGTGGTGCCAATAACCGACGTTTGCCAAAATGCATAAATTTATCTGGCCAAATGGCAAAATTACCTGCGCCATGCGTGATGATCGCATCATCTGCCACAATCTGATCCATCATTGTGATGATATCTGCCATATCCAGCTTGGTGTTTTGTGGGGGCGGTTGAATGGCGGCAAGCCAAGCTTTGCGGCAATGGTCTTGCCACGCATCATGGGAGGTTTCTTGTGCGCCCTGATGATTATCCAACTGGTCACATAACCCTGCCATTAACAAATTTGGACAGGCTTGGATTGCCACATCTGGTTGGTAAATTTTGCCGATTTCATCACTGGATATATGCGCATGAAGTAAGGTGGCTTTCATATGTGGCACGTCAAATAGAGACCATTCCTTTGTCACCATTTCGCCAAATCGAATATTGATGGCAAAAATCAAATCGGATTTTTCCAAGATGGCTGATAAAGACGGATGCATCCCAACCCCTGCATCCCCGCAATAAGACGGGCTGTGATTATCTATCACATCATGGCACCGAAATGACGCCGCAACAGGCAGTGCCAGTCTTTCAGCGAATTTTTGCAAATCAGCCCGCCCTGTCTCGTCCCAATTGCCGCCACCTGCGATAATAACGGGGCGTTTTGCCTTGGCAAGGGCGCCGAAAATCGCTGTGATATCATGGGGGGCAGGGGCAGGGCGTGGCAATGCACCAGGCTGGCATGCTGGCACATCAGATTGCGCTGATAACATATTTTCTGGCAAAGCCACCACCACAGGACCTTGTCTGCCTGATAAGGCAACAGACCATGCCCGCGCCACCAATTCTGGCAAGCGTTCAATATCATCAATTTGCGTAACCCATTTGGCAAGCCCGCCAAAGACATCTCGGTAATTCACTTCTTGAAAGGCTTCACGATCCAAATAAGTCGTGCCAACCTGACCAACAAATAAGATCATAGGCGATGAATCTTGATGGGCGCTATGGACGCCAATCGCGGCATTGGTTGCGCCTGGTCCTCTGGTGACAAAACAGATGCCAGGGCGGCCTGTTAATTTGCCATAGGCCGCCGCCATAAAAGCAGCCCCGCCTTCTTGGCGGCATAAGGTGAAATCAAAGCCGCTATCATACATCGCATCCAAGGCGGCAAGATAACTTTCGCCAGGCACGCCAAAGCCATGTGTGGAACCTAAATTCATCAAAGATTCCAGCAAAATATGCCCGCCATGTCGCATTGTTTTTTCGCGGGCCATAGGCGCTATTTGATCAGGATTAGGGGGCGTTGTGTGATCTGTCATATCTTTATACATCTTTTGGATAAGGGACGGCTTTGTCATAAGGGTATGTCACAGCCCTCGCCTTAAGCCTAGCAACTGCAAGCGGCCATGGCAAAAAATTCTGTGATGGATTTACGGTAAAATATGCGCTTTGAGTACGCACCAAACCCATCAGTCTCATTGGTTTTGAAAAAAGATTAACACAGCTATGATTTTGCAAGATCACAAGAAAAGGCATTCCCTGCTATGGCTGGCAAAAAGCGACAAACTGTTGAAATGATGCCCGAATGGCAACGCGTCAGGCAACGGTTTTGGCCGCAATTGCTAGATTATATGCGCGCACAGGATTTTCATTTATTTGCCAGGCGAAAAGCAAATCGAGCCAGACATTTAAATGTGCCAGCCTCTCTTCCTGGGTGCGAATATCATCTTGTCTTTAATGATAAAGATGTTCGGGTTGAAATTTATGTGCATTTATCAGATCGGCGATCAAGCAAACGTCTGTTTGATATGCTTGCCAAACATCGCGAAGACATAGAAAGCCGTTTTGGCCACAAGCTGGAATGGCGGCGCCTTGACCGCAAAAAGGGAAGCCGAATTCGTTTTTCCTATCAAAGAACGACATCGGGCGAGGATGATTGGCCATTTCTCTATCACTGGTTTTACATCCATGCCAAAAAATTATCTGAAGCCTTCGATCCCATTTTCGAACATTATTAATGATTATGGGAATGCCCCTGATGGCCAGCTATCGGACCAGAGCCATGACCAGAGCCATAATCAGAGTCATGATCTGGCTGGTGCCCCATCTGTTCGGCACTGATATCTTTATCGATCATTTCTAGCCACCATTGATCATAAAGGGGGGGATTATCCAACGAGATTAGCTGGCCTAGGCGGGGTGTGATCAGCTGAATATCCTCTTGTTTGGCCAATCTTGTGATTTCATTTGGCGGGTCATACCAATTATGAACGGACAAATTAAACATGCCCCAATGCACAGGCACCAGATAGGTCCCCCCCAGATCTTGAAAGGCTGTGATGGCTTCTTTCGGCAAATTATGAACCGCTTTCCACGCTTCATTATATTGCCCATTTTCCATGAAGATCAGGTCAAAGGGGCCTAATCGTTCCCCGATGGTTTTGTAATGCGTATCATAGCCAGAATCCCCACTGAAATAAACAGATTGGTCTGTGCCTTTCACAACCCATGACGCCCACAGCGTTTTGTTATTATGCACAACCCCAATACGGCCCGAAAAATGCTGAGACGGGGTCGCGGTAAAGGTGATGCCCTTATGTTCGGATGCTTCCCACCAATCAAGCTCTGTTACTTTTTCAGGGGCTGCCCCCCAATAACGCAAATGAGACCCAACCCCAATAGGCGCAAAAAAGGCCACATCTTTTTCGATGAAATATTTCACAGTTTCCATATCAAGATGATCATAATGATCATGGCTGATGATGATGGTATCGATGGGCGGCAAATCATCCAAGGCAAGGGCAGGGGGCTGAAAGCGTTTTGCGGCAATTGGCAATGGCGCGGCATGATCTGAGAAAATAGGATCAAATAAAATCACATGCCCTTCGATTGACAGCAAAATTGTGGAATGACCTAGCCAGATAAATTTAATCGCATCATCGCTATTTTGAAAGGCGGCCAGATCAGGGTTCTTGTCTTCTGGCAAAGGGCTTGCTGGTTCTGTTTGATTGGCATTAAACAGAAAATTCGGCTCTTGCTTGCCAAAAGGATCAGCGAAAAAGCGTTCACCGACATTCATTGTGTCCAATATATCGGGGCGGCGATTGATAAAGATATCACGTTCCAAATGATACTGGGGTGATTGGCGTGCTTGTTCTAGATAGGCCCCTTTGGGGATGGCGCCAAATTGCTCGCACCCTGCCAAAATAGAGACAAATAAAAAACCAATCAGCCCCATAAAAATTGCCAAGCGGCGCGCAAACTTCTTCATCGTAAAACCTAACATAAACGCGAAATTGCGCTATCACTCACATCGTTATTTTCTGATCAGGATGTATTATCCCAAACGCATCATGCTTTGCCTTGCGGAATTACCTCATAGCCAGGCTCTTCTGGTTCATCATCAACCATTTCAGGCGGGAAGCCTGGCGCCAAGATCTCTAGGCCTGTGGCTTCTTCAAGGCGTTTGATAATGTTTGGTGATAATTCACGTTCGCCAAAACGCGCAATGCCATCATTGAAAATATCCACCAGCATTGGCGCGATTTCCAACGGCACCTGATTGCGCTTTGCCACATCATAAAACAGCCCAGCGTCTTTTTTGACCAAATCCATGGTGAATGAAATATCGCGTGACCCGTTCAAGATCACTTGGCTTTCGGTTTCATGCACAAATGAGGTGCCAGATGAAATTTTCATCGCTTCATAGGTTGTGTTCAAATCCATCCCAGCGGCTTTGGCGGTGACCAATGCCTCGCAACAAGTCACAAGATTGGCCGTGGCAAGGTAATTTGTCACCACTTTCAAAATAGACGCCGATCCCAATTCGCCTGTGTGCAAAATCCGTCTGCCCATAATTTTTAAAAAGGGCGCGATGGCGTCAAATGTGTCTCTGTCACATCCTGCAAAAATAGAGATATTGCCTGTATCAGCGCGGTGGCACCCCCCAGAAACAGGGCAATCAACCGCCGCCCCGCCTTTGGCTTTGACCAAGTCGCCAAGCCGTTTCACCTCTTGTTCATCTGTGGTCGACATTTCCAACCAGATTTTGCCAGTGGTGATTTCTGGCAACATCTCTTCCATCACCGCCGCAGATGCCGCAGGTGACGGCAAACAGGTGATCACAATGTCACAATCGCGCATCAATGACGCAGGGCCATCTGTGCGCCCCGCCCCCTTAGCGACGAAATTCGCAACCAAATCTTCATTTAAATCATGCACAGTCAAATCAACGCCATTGCGCAATAAAGACCCTGATAATTTGCCGCCAACATTACCAAGTCCGATAAATCCCACTTTCATGATAAGGCTCCCCTTTTTTGCTT
>JBMHDH010000046.1:0-18304 GCA_049889495.1 Puniceispirillaceae bacterium (SeqCode)
CCTGTCATCAAGCTGTAAAGATAATCTGCGCCATTCGGACGTGCTTTGACCATCAAAGACAGATCTGGTGGATAGGCGCCACCATTGGCTGCTCTTGCGGCCTGTTCATTTGGATAAGGTGATGGAAAACGATCCGCAGGGATTGCCGCACGGGTGAACATTTCACCTTCGTCATTCGGCCCATCCATCACTTCATATTGTGCCGCAATGGCTTTGACTTCAGCTTCGTTATAGCCAAGGTCAGCCAAATTGCGGAACGCAATATATTCAAGTGAATGACAGCTGGCACAAACCTCAGTATAGACCTGAAAGCCGCGCTGCAAAGATGATTGGTCAAATGTACCAAATGGCCCATTAAAGCTCCAATCAACATGTTTCAACGTAACGTCCCCGCCAGCTGCCAGCGCAGGGGCACTGGCAAGAATGGCAATCATTGATAACAAAAAGCGGCGCATTATGCTTTCTCCTTCGGCGCAGCTGCAGCACCAGCCATGGCGCTACCCCCACCTAGCACAGGGGATGAAATGGATTGTGGTAATGGCCGCGGTGTCTCAATCACGGACAACACAGGCAGAACAACCAAGAAGTGTGCGAAATACCATACAGTGGCAAGACGGCTTAACAACACATAGATGCCTTCTGCAGGCTGGCCGCCCAAATAACCAAGCAAGATACAATCAGCAAAGAAAATCCAGAAGAAGATCTTAAAGATTGGACGGAACTTAGCAGAGCGAACAGGTGATCTGTCAAGCCATGGCAACACAAACAAGATGGCAATCGCACCAAACATCGCCAACACACCACCTAGCTTATCAGGCACAGCACGCAAGATCGCATAGAATGGCAAGAAATACCATTCAGGCACAATATGCGCAGGTGTCTGTAGCGGGTTGGCTGGAATATAGTTATCTGGATGACCCATCGCGTTCGGGAAGAAGAAAATGGCAGCTGCGAAAATCGTCAAAAAGACAGAGACGCCAAAGAAATCTTTGATGGTGTAATAAGGGTGGAAAGGAATTGAATCCTGTGGCCCTGACATATCAATCCCAAGTGGGTTATTTGACCCAAATTTGTGCAAAGCGACAATGTGCAATACCACAACACCAGCAATCACAAATGGCAACAAATAATGAAGCGCGAAAAAGCGGTTCAATGTTGGGTTATCAACTGAAAAACCACCCCACAAGAATGTCACAAGGCTGTCACCTACCAAAGGCACAGCAGAGAACAAATTGGTGATAACAGTCGCACCCCAGAATGACATCTGACCCCATGGCAACACATAGCCCATAAAGGCAGTCGCCATCATTAACAAGAAGATGACAACACCAAGCATCCACAATAATTCGCGTGGTGCTTTATAGGAACCATAATACAGACCTCTAAACATGTGGATGATCACCACAATAAAGAAGAAGCTGGCGCCATTCATATGAATATAGCGAATTAACCAGCCGTGATTCACATCACGCATGATGCGTTCAACTGATTCAAAGGCATGATCCACATGCGGGGTATAGCTCATCGCCAATGTGATGCCTGTTACAATCATGATAACAAGCGTCAAACCAGCCAATGACCCGAAATTCCAGAAATAGTTCAGGTTACGTGGTGTTGGATAATCATTCAATGTGTGATCCAACATGCTGAAGATAGGAAGACGGTGATCAACCCATCTGACAACAGGATTTTTAAATTGCTTTTGTGACATGGCTTAAACTCCTCTTTCCCGTTACCCGATCTTCACAACTTTGTCAGACACAAAGGCGTAAGGTGGTATTTCAAGATTCAAAGGTGCCGGCCCTTTGCGAATACGTCCTGATGTATCATAGTGCGAACCGTGGCAAGGGCAGAACCAGCCATCATATTCACCTTTGATTTCACCAACTTTCTGGCCCAATGGCACACAACCCAAATGTGTACAAATGCCCAGAAGCACTAAATATTCAGGGTTTTCTGCGCGATCAGCGTCGCTCTGCGGGTCACGCAGATCTTCCAACGCCACTTCATCAGCACGCTTAATCTCTTCTTCGGTGCGGTGACGAATAAAGACGGGCTTGCCGCGCCACTTCAATGTGATTGACTGGCCTTCTTCAATCTTTGATACGTCAACTTCGATGCTTGCCAATGCCAGCGTATCAGCAGCTGGATTCATCTGGTCAATCAACGGCCATGCGACAGCACCTGCGCCAATTGCCCCCATGGCATAGCTTGCCACTACGATAAAATCACGGCGTGATTTGGTCGGTGCAGTCTGGTCCTGTTTTTTAGAATTGGTATTCGCCATATTCCCCTCATTTATCTTTGCCTTAGCAGAGCGTGCGGTCAGGAAGGCTCATCGCGTTTCATAACCGCTTCATTGTTTCCTGCAAGGCCCTACTTTTGCGTTCCAGCGTCACAACCCGTATGTTTCACCATATCTGGATTTGCGACAAAACTGGTAAAGTTGGCCTATCATCTATCAGAAACAAAGCCAATTGCCCACCAAAAAAGGCAAATTTTCCGCTTGGTGCGACACTTTTTTTCATTCGCTTTTCATTTCAGCTTTGTTTCGCATTTATTTCGCAATTATTTTTTGAGAAAATGCCCTTATGGCCAGCGCACTTCAGGCGGCATAGACATCAAAATTGCCTCTATATTTCCGCCTGTTTTCAGGCCGAAAAGCGTCCCTCTGTCATGCAGTAAATTAAATTCCACATAGCGGCCACGTTTCACCAGCTGGCCATGACGATCTGCCTCATCCCATGGCTTATCCATATGATCTCTTACAATCGCGCAATAGCTTTGCGCAAAGCCTTGCCCCACATCTTTGGTAAAGGCCAAGTCAGCCTGCCAATCACCGCTATCTAGATTATCATAAAAAATACCGCCAGCACCGCGCGGCTCATCACGATGAGGCAGATAAAAATACCTATCACACCATTCTTTATATTTTGGGTAATAGCTGTCATCGTGACGATCGCAAACCGCTTTTAAATCTCGATGAAAAGCCGCCCCTGCAACAGGCATATCATACATCGGCGTTAAATCACCGCCGCCGCCAAACCAGCTTTTGGTGGTGGCAATCATGCGGGTATTCATATGGGCAGCTGGCACATGCGGGTTCTGCATATGGGCCACAAGGCTGATCCCCGCCGCCCAAAAATCACCAGCCTCATTGGTGCCAGGAATTTGCTTGCGAAATTCAGGCTGGAACTGCCCATGCACCACTGAAATATTCACGCCGACTTTTTCAAATATGCGGCCATGCATAATCCCCATCTCGCCGCCACCGCCGCCTTCACGCTCCCAGCTTTTGCGCACAAACCGACCAGCATTACGATCGCCTAGCTGGCTATTTTCCCCCTCATCTTCAATGGCTTCGAATGCCGCACAGATGTCATCACGCAAAGACCGAAACCAGTCTGCAGCCACTTGTTTTTTGGCCTCTAATTGCGCGTCTTGTTGATTCTGATTTGGTGTCTTTGACATGTTTTTAACTCATCTTGGCGTTCTCGTGCATCCTTGTCTTTTATGGTGCTGTGAAAAAAGACAGAATGACAGGCATCATCATCACGATATATCTTTTACCATGGCAAGCAATGCCGCACGATCAAGCTGATAATTTGATTGAACAAATGATAATTTTGCCTGATGCAGCACACGCCCTAACTCTGGGCCTTGCGGGATGCCTGCTTGTCTTAAATCATGACCTGTAACAGGGCAAGGGGGTGGGACAAAATTGGCCAGATCTGTCTGTCTGTCTTGCGATAAAGCCGCATCATGATACCGCGCTTGCACAAGGCACCGCACCGCAAGATCCTGCGGCTCAAAATAGGCGAATTCCTGCCATTTTTCTGAAGATAATAGGGCCCAATCTTGATCTGAAATTGGGGCTCTTAGATAGCTGATCTTTTTCTGATCGGCACGTGATAATGGCAAAGCCAGTGATCGGTCATCACTACCTTCTTGCCCTAAATAATAGGCAAAGCGGCTTTGCCAATCTAGCAAGCCATCTGGCACTGTTTGCACATCATATCCACGCAAATGAAACAAGACATGATCAATACCAGCCTCAGTTAATAGATGGGCTGATTTCTGCCAAGAATTTGCGGCAAATAATTTTATCACCTCAGCCAACAGCCGTTCGCCAGACAAGCCCGATAGCCCTGCGACATGATTCGCCGCAGCCGCCAGAGCTGTTGCATCTGGCTGCAAATCATCTATTTGCGCCAAAAACCGATAAAAGCGCAAAATCCGCAAATAATCTTCTGTTATGCGATCATCTGGCTTGCCAATAAAGCGGATGATTCGCGCCTGCAAATCTTGCTTGCCACCCACAGGATCATACCATGTCCCATGCCTGTCTAAATAAAGCGCATTGATGGTAAAATCGCGCCGTTTGGCATCTTCTTCAAACGATGGTGCAAAACCAATGACGGCATGTCTGCCATCCGTTTGCAAATCAGATCTGGTTTGCGTGATCTCCAGCGCCTCTTGCCCGATCATCATGGTCACCGACCCATGATCAATCCCTGTTTCGATGATGCGATAATTTTGGTGTTTTGCCACTTCACAAAAACGAGTGATCGGAATGCTAACAGCCATATCCAAATCACCAATGGGACGACCAAGCAACCAATCTCTGACGCAACCACCGACCAATCGGCCTTCACCACCTGCTTTTTCTGCAAGATCAAAGGCGGCTTGCACAAGGGGCCTTTTCAGGAATTTGGCCGCAACAGCTTTATCAGACATATCAGCCATGCGCGCGGCCTATCCTTACTTTTTATCAATAAATTCTGGTGCAACAATTTTGCCATCAATCAGCTTGGCTGGCACATAATCAGATGACGGTGCTGCTGCCCCCATTTCAAGCATGAATAACCCAAGCATTAAGGTCACAAATGAGACAATACCACCAATAATATGGCTTTTTTGAATGCCGCCTTTATCTGATTTATCAGCTGCCAGACGATTGATAATCGCCATGGTTATCAAGCCTGCCAAAATGGCGATTGCTATAATCAAATATCGCTTCATCTTCGCCTCTTTTCTTTTGTTCACCTTATGACACTAAGGTCATGATTGATCTCGTTATGATAACGCGCTTGCCCAATCATGTAAAATCGCGGCGGTTGCGCCCCAAATCACATGCTCACCTGCCATAATACGCCAGCTTTTCCAAGTTTGCGCGCCATCTTGTCTTGTGAATTGGCTGTAATGTGACAAATTGGCCAATCTTTCAAAAGGCACCAGCAAAATATCATCCACCTCATCAGGTGCGGCCGTCAAATGCGCCGCCAACTGCTCTGCTGACAGATGCACTTTGCCTACCACAGGAGTAATGCGAAACCCCGTGCCCGTAAACAAATCAGGGCGATAACCAAGCACCGTTACATCTTGTTTGGCAAGGCCGATTTCTTCTTCAGATTCGCGCAAAGCAGTGGCGATAAAATCAGCATCTTCATCATCCACCCTGCCCCCAGGAAATGAGATTTGTCCTGCATGTTTTTTTAAATGGACGCTGCGTCTTGTTAAAATCACAGAGGGGGCATCATCATTGCTTAACCCAATCAGTACAGCGGCAGGCCTCACCCCGTCTGGCAATGCGATTGGCACAGGCGCGTCAAACAACGCCAACCCTTTATCTGTTATCCCTTTATCTGTTATGACGTGATTATCTGACATCACGTTTTTGCTGCCTCAGCTTGCAGAGCAAATGCCACCCCATCAGAATAAAGCCGCACCGCCTCTTCACTGCCTTCAGGCACCTCGCCCTCCATTTGCGCCAAAGCCAGATCAATCATCTCGTAAAATACCGCATGTTTAATCAGCGCACATAATCCCTTTGGCAACAGCAAATAAGGCTTATCATCTCCCTTGGGTTGCATGCGCATAGAGAGCGGATAATCAGCGCCTAATTTATAGGTTTCACCCAAATTATCAGTCAGATAAATCACCTGATCACGCCCCCTACCCTCATATCGCAATGATTGAATGACAAAAGGCGCATCATGCACTGTGATTTCGCCTTTTTCCACGGGCGTGGTCAACCAATAACGCCCTGCCTCATCACAAGATAAAACTGAGGCAAATAATTTGACCAAATTCAGGCGTTTTATCTCGCCGCCTTCATGAAACCAGCGCCCATCTGGCATGATTTCAATGTCAAAATTTTGCAATTGTATCACTTTATCTGTGTTTGACACATTTTCCTCTATGAACTTGTTTCGGGTATGAACTTGTTTCGGCCTTTTTTGATGGTTTTATGCGGCGTCAATCCCCTGATATCCAAGTAGATCATGCCCCGCAAATCTTCCTAGCAGTTTAGCGCATTCTCCCCCTGAAAAAAGGGCTGTGATTTATCTTTTGTAAAAAACTTATCTTTTTGGACAAAAAGTAACAGTTTTTTCATCTTTGTTTGCCATACTGCATGCTTCACAGCTGTTTTTAGGCTGAAACAAAAGATGGCAAACGCCGCAAAAGACAACTGCGTTGATATAGTGTTACGATGAAGATTCAAATTGATCAAAATGGCAATACAGCCCAAGGCACAGCTTTGACAACCAAAGCAACAGGTGTGTTAATATCGCGCAAAGGCATGACTGTGCGTGTGGATATTGGCGCGCGTGTCACACCAATGGCCGTATTTGTTGCCATGTCGCAATTGCGAATCCTACCACAACAAATCATGATCATAAGTCGCAAGAAAACCTTATCTGAATTTTTAACGCTTGATGCCCATCTGAAAGCCAACGAAGTGTGTCTGCAATTGGGGCGGCTTTTGCTTCATTTATTGGAAAAGCGGCATCCTATTTTTGCAACCAAAAGGCTTGATGTGCTTGATAATGATAAAGTGGCCAGCTTGCCAGATCCTTTGCAAAAACTGGGGCGCCTTCGCCTGCTGAAATTACCAACATCAGATGCGCTCTCACATTTGGATGAAAAAGATATGACGGAATGCAGCTTTTTGCATCCAGAAGCTGATTCTAGCTATCGGGTGCGTAAAATGCCGCAATCTGCCATTTGGCCTACCCCTGTGACTTACCTGCCGCTCCCTTTAACAGAAATTTTATCCAGCCCTTACGCCCTGTGGTTTAACAGCCTGTGCCATATTGCGCTTTGTGTGAAACTGCCCCTATGTCATATCGCGGATATACAGCTGACGGTTCCCGACACTGAAGCAGCACGGCATCGCAGCTGGGCACAAGATGACCAGATCCATAGCAAATGGCAGCAAACCATTCGCATCTTATACCCGCTTGCGGCACCATCGGAAAAACCCGCAAATTATCGCCTATTAATGTGTGCTGCAAACCTTAAGACAAACAACATCATTTTTTGATTATATTTTCAATTTTTAAGAGTTTTATAATATTTTTTTACTATTTTTAATTTATGAATTGCGCCACAAAAGAACAGCTAACTCCCGTTAACCATGGAGGTTTGACCAAAAATGCCAAGGCCACGTGAAACAGAAATCTTAACATCAAAACTGCCACGCGTTTTAAAAGCGATGAGCAATTTACGCCGCATGCAAATCCTCTCCGAATTGGCAGATGGCAAGGAAAGATCTGTCTCTGAATTAGAGAAAGTTATGCCTGAATTAAGCCAATCTGCGCTTTCACAGCATTTGGCACGATTACGCAAATCAGACTTGGTTTCAACAAGGCGCGAATCACAAACCATTTATTATTCAATCAATGATGCTGATATCAAACGGATTTTGCGTCTTCTAGATCACATCTACCCACAAGACCCTGCCAATCGTGGGCATTTCCATTAATCCGTTTTCCTAAAATTATGAAATACATGATGGGCGAAAGTGACAGCTGGCTTCCTCTCACGAAAAATAAGGCGCGAAATGGGGCGCAAAATGAAATAGCATTGTCACGTTCATCTATGTTATAGGATGAAACATAGGCAGCTCGAACCTTTTGCCTCTGCTGTTTTTTTGGACCGAAATTAGTTACATGTATATTTACCTGCCCATCGCAGAAGTTTCATTACACATCGCCGTGGTGATTGGCCTTGGCGGCGGTGTGGGATTCTTATCTGGCCTATTTGGTGTTGGAGGCGGCTTTTTGATGACGCCTCTCTTGATCTTTCTTGGTGTGCCATCTGCGGTTGCGGTTGCTACCGAAGCGAACCAGATTGTGGCCTCATCTGTTTCAGGTGTTCTGGCGCATTGGCGCAGAGGCAATGTTGATTTCAAGATGGGCGGCGTATTGCTGGCTGGTGGTGTCTTTGGCTCATCACTTGGTGTGTTCCTATTTGCGTTACTCCAAAAGATTGGCCAAATCGATTTGGTGATTAAATTATCCTATGTGGTGTTTCTTGGCATCATTGGGGTATTGATGGCCATCGAATCAGCCAGAGCGATTTTACGTGCCAGACAAGCTGGTGCCAAAAGAGGCAAATTACACCAGCATAATTTTTTGCATGGCCTGCCATTTAAAATGCGGTTCCGCAAATCAAAGCTTTATATCTCCGCATTGCTCCCTTTCACACTAGCGGCTTTTGTTGGTATTTTATCGGCAATAATGGGTGTCGGCGGTGGCTTTATTCTTGTGCCAGCCATGATCTATATTTTGGGCATGCCGACATCTGTTGTGATTGGCACTTCCTTATTCCAGATTATTTTTGTCACAGCCAACGTCACTATTTTGCAATCTGTGCAAACCCAAACCGTTGATTTCTTGCTAGCGGGATTATTATTGCTAGGGGCGGTGATTGGCGCGCAATTTGGCTCACGCTTTGGCGCATTATTACGTGGTGAACAATTGCGTGGCTTGCTTGCCTTAATGGTGTTGGCTGTCAGCCTCAAGCTGGCTTATGATCTTGTGATCACGCCAGCAGATCTGTTCTCTGTGGAGATCTTGAAATGATCATCCGCAAGACACTGATATCAAGCTGTTTGCTGGCCCTTGCTTTTGTCATGGGCCCCGTTTCGTTTCTTAATGCTTCTGCGAATGACCCTTTTGCCAGTAACAATGTGCTTGTGGCAGATGTCTCGCAAGATGATGTGGCCATTACCACCAGCTTTCACGGCACACAGTTATTGTTATTTGGGGCATTATCAGGTCAAACGGGTGATGATTTGATCGTCATTATTTCTGGTCCTGAAAGCCGCATTGCGACAAGACGCAAAGAAAATATCAGCGGTATTTGGATCAATACCGAATCTGTGATTTGGAAAAATGCGCCATCTTATTATCAAATTTTTTCAACCAGCCCGCTGGATGAGATCATCTCAGATCAAACCAAGAACGTTCATCAAATTGGTTATAAGAATTTACGCCTTCGCACTGAAAACACCACTTTATCAAAATCAGAATTAAATGGCACATGGCGTGATGCGCTTGCCAGAACAATGACAGAGGCGAATTTGTGGCAAACACATATTAATGCTGTTGAATTAATGTCTGATGCGTTATTCCGCGTAAATGTGCCTCTGCCAAAAAATATTCGCCCAGGCGATTATGAGGTGCGTGTTTTGCATTTCAGAGATGGCGCATTATTGGCTGAAAATGAAAGCGCCATCACAGTTAAGAAAAGCGGCATTGGGGCTCTGATTTATCGATTTGCCCATGATTATGCTATTTTTTACGGCATTTTTGCTGTGTTTTTTGCCGTTGCCTCTGGCTGGCTTGCCGCCGTGGCCTTTCGCCGCACATAATGCTATCATAAGATGTCAGACCAGCATCATGCTGGAGGGAGATGAAAATGGGTCAGGATACAGGCGAACGCTTCTTTATGGTGGTGGTTGATGATTCTGAAGAGTTGCATCAGGCATTATATTTTGCTTGTGGGCGCGCTAAAAACACAGGCGGTCGCATTGCCATGGTTTATGTCATCCCACCAGCTGAATTTGCCCATTGGGCTGGTGTTGGGGAATTAATGCGCGAAGAAGCCCGCGAAAAAGCCGAAGAAAGCATCCGCAGAGAAGCTGAAATCGTTGAAGAACTAACAGGCAAATCACCGCTCGTCTTTATTCGTGAAGGTAAGCCTGTGGACGAAATCATCGCCCTGATGAAAGAAGAGCCCAATATCCGCCTGCTGGTGCTTGGTGCCGACACCAAAGCTGATACCGCAGGGCCATTGGTGTCATACCTCACAGGCAAAGGGGCTGCCATTTGCCCTGTGCCTATTACGATTGTGCCTGGCAACCTAACGGATGAGCAAATTGATCATCTGATTTAAAATCATTTGCCAAGCATCTTGAAAAAGCTAAGTTATTGCTAATGAATGGGCGGGGCATCCCGCCTATGGGTGACAATGCCCCAGCAAAAGATACATAAAAAGGCGCAAGACCAATGTCATTCTTTAATACAATAACGAAATCTATCATCGCAGGAGCTTTGCTTTTTATCATGTCGCAAACAACCTCTTCAGCCGCATCAGCTGGCAAGCTGCTTCTTGAAACATCTCAAGGGCAAGTTGAAATTGAATTATTGCCAGATCTAGCCCCCAATCACGTGGCCCGCATCAGCGAACTGGCATCATCTGGTTTTTATGATGGCATCATTTTCCATCGCATCATTGCAGGTTTTATGGCGCAAACTGGTGATCCAACTGGCACAGGCATGGGCGGTTCAGGCCAAAAATTGCAGGCCGAATTTACCAATTATCAATATCGCGAAGGCACGGTTGGCATGGCGCGCGCCATGGATCCAAATAGCGGCGATTCTCAATTCTTTATTTGCTTTGATGGCTGTGGCCATTTAACAGGCCAATATACGGTATGGGGTCAAGTTTCAAAGGGCATGGATGTGGTGCATAAATTGGCGGTTGGCGAACCTCCTGCCAATCCTGATCGGATTGTGTCTGCCAGCATCATCACAGACTAACAGACCAGCACGATTGTTAGAGATGAAATCGATTGAGGCCATCGCTTTTACGCGGTGGCCTTTGTTTTTTTGGGCCTGATAAATTGAATGGCAAGACCAAGCCAGATAAAACCAAATGCCAACATATCAATTGGCGAAAACCCTTCACCAAAAAATGTGATGCCACATAATAATTGCAAGGTCGGATTCACATAAAAAATAAAGGCCGTAACCGATAAGGGCAGCATTTTATTACCTTGCAAAAACAACACCAGCGGCACGGTTGTAATCACACCGCATGAAATAGCCAAGATGAAGCCCTTAACCTCACCGTCAAAAAATACAGGGTTCCCGCTTGCGGTATGAAAAGCCAAAAAGGCCAATACAAAAGGCAGCAGCCAAATGGTCTCGCAGAAAAACCCGTCCAAAGAATTAATGGTGACTTGTTTTCGCACAATGGCATAAAGGCCAAATGAGAGGGCAAGTGCCAACGAGATATCAGGCACCATCCCCAATGACCAACCTTTGAAAGACACACCAATCATCGAAAAAGCCAGCGCCCATTTGGTGCGCGCATCAAATCTTTCTTTTAAAAACAGAACACCACCAGCCACTGCAAAAAGCGGATAGATAAAATAACCAAAAGACGCTTCCACCACGCGCCCTTCGCTAACCGCATAAACAAATATGATCCAATTCACCGCGATTAGCAGGGTCCCAATCAAAATCATAAAGCTGTGACGCCCAAAGGTGAAATGACCTGCAATCAAGCGCAGCCTTCGCAAAAAGACATATGCAATCGCCATTAAAATAAAAGACCACAAAGAGCGTTGGGCCACGATTTCAACAGCCGAAAACCCGTCCAATAACAGGTAAAATAACGGCAATATGCCCCATAAGGCAGGCCCAGCAAACGCTGCGGCATAGCCCATTTTTACGTTGCCACCTGTCATAGTTATCTCACCATTAATTTCTGCTGAATGCGTCAAAGATTACCATCTATACGAAATCAAAACGCCTTGCATTATGATTCAGTGAAAAATCACGAAATTTGTGGCTTTCCAACTAAGATAATACGCAGATCATTCACATTGGTTTCGGTTGGGCCTGTGATGATCTGATCCCCTAAGGACTTAAAAAAACGATGAGAATCATTATTGGATAACATCGCCGCCGCATCTAGGCCCAGCGCCTCTGCTCTGGCAAGACTGCTATCATCGAAATAGGCCCCTGCAACAGGTGCAGCCCCATCAATACCATCACTGTCACAAGCGATCCCCGCAACATCTTTAATGGCCAATAACGCCATCTGATGGGCAAATTGTGAACATCGCCCGCCAGACCCTGTGCCGTTCACACGCACTGATGCCTCCCCCCCTGAAATCAGAGCGGTACCAGCAGGGGCCAATTTTGCTTTTTCTGCCATATCATAGGCCAAGTGATTGGCATCATCTTGAAAATCATCTCCCAGAATATGCGGCACATAGCCTGCTGCGGCCAGCGCATCTGCTATTTTTTGCAAGGCTGTCATAGCAGAGGCCACAATATGAAATTCACCATGTGCAAAACATGCCTCTTCTGGAAACGGGCTTTCGCTTGCGTGATCTTGCAAATGCGTTGTGATGGCTTGGGAAGGCGTAATGTTATATTTTTTCAAAACAGTTAAGGCATCTTGGCTTGTCGAACTGTCCCCAACTGTTGGCCCAGAGGCAATGGCAGATGGCACATCTCCTGGCACATCAGACAGCGCATAGGTGAACACACTAGCTGGCATCGCCGCTTTGGCAAGCCGCCCCCCTTTGATCGCTGATAGATGTTTCCTGACGATATTGACCTCTTCAATAGGCGCACCAGATGCCAATAAAGCCTGATTCATTTGTTGTTTTTCAGGCAACGTAATGGCCCCTGACCCAAGTGATAATAAAGCCGATCCGCCGCCAGATAACAAACAAATCAGATGACCTTCTGGCCCAAGAGACTCTGCGAGAGCAAGTGCGGCCCTAGCGGCTTTTTCGCTGGCTTGATTTGGCACTGGATGGGCCGCATGGATAATCTTAGTATCAGATGGTGCCCCCTTTGGAACAGAACAAGCCACATTATCTGGCACGATAATTAACGCAGATTCCGCTGTGCCACCTGCCGCAAAATAACCGCTCGCCATCTGTCCTGCGGCTTTACCAACGGCAAGGATATGTCTTGCCTTATCTGGCACCTTGCCATGTAAATCAGCGCACACATCTTGCATAAATTGCGCGGGCTTCACAGCCTTCACGGCCTGCTTAAAAACCTCTTCTAGCCAAGCAAATTTCGTTTTTACCTCCATCATCTATGTCCTGCCATCTGATATGCTGAATGCGATTATTGGCGCAATGCCGCAAGTGAATGCATTTGTGATTACGTTTAAAATACGGTAATGATAGCGCACAAAGCGGCCATGCAAAAGGTCACAAATCACAATCATTTGTGCCTTGCCACATGGCCCCCATGCTACATAGCCCTCATGCTGCATATCATTGAGTGATAAATGTCATCAGAAAACCCATTTGCCCTTGCCTTACATATTATTCTTTCAGCAGATCCAAATCTTGCTGAGATTGTGGGGCTATCACTTCAGGTCAGCGGCCTATCTGCCTTGCTTGCCCTTGGGCTAGGTTTGCCACTTGGCGCGTTTCTGGCGGTCAAGCGGTTTCGCGGACGGGCAACCATCATCATTTTATTTAATGCCATGCTTGGCCTGCCACCTGTTGTGGTTGGTCTGACGATTTATTTGCTGTTATCGCGCAATGGGTTATTGGGATTTGCCAATATCCTTTATACCGCCCAAGCCATGGTGATGGCGCAATTTATCTTGGTCTTTCCGATCGCAGTGGCCTTAACAAACCAGCTTCTAGAAGGTTTGATGCGCGAATATCACTTATTTTTTACCTCGCTTCGCCTATCATCAATCTCGCGTATGAAGGCGTTGCTGATTGATGCGCGTGGCGGTCTGATCACCATCATGTTGGCATGTTTAGGACGCGCATTATCAGAGGTCGGCGCCATCATTATTGTCGGGGGCAATATCAATCATGTCACACGCATGATGACGACCGCCATTGCGCTTGAAACATCCAGAGGCGAATTGGCCTTGGCCATGGCACTTGGCATTATTTTGCTGATTATTGCTTTGGTCATTAACATTGCCAGCCAAGTGGTGAAATCACGCATTGACAGGACCTTAGATCATGTCTGATACGTTGCTAATTGCCCAGAATTTAAGCTATGCCAGAGGCGATAAACCATTGGTGCGTGATGTATCGGTGCGCATTCGCAAAGCATCCAGCACAGTGATTATGGGCCATAATGGCGCAGGCAAAACCTTATCTTTATATATGTTACATGGTCTGATTGCCCCTGATTCTGGGGCAATTGAGGTGGCAAATGGCATCTCACAGAAAATGGTGTTTGAAAAACCTGTCTTGCTTCGTCGCGCGGCGGGCGCGCATTTTGCTTTTGCCAGCGGCATAACAGATCATGACGCCACCCATTATTGGTTTGACAAAGCAGGGCTGCGCCAAAAAATAGCAAATTACACGAGAAGCCTATCATCTGGTGAACAGCAAAAATTGGCCTTAATCAGCGCGATTGCCACCAAGCCTGACCTGTTATTTTTGGATGAGCCGACCGCGAATTTGGATTCTGAATCACGCTATGAAATTGAACAGCTGATCACAACCGCCAAGCAAAATGGCACATCGATTATTATGATCACGCATTTGGCTTCACAAGCCAAAAGGCTGGCTGATGACATCTTATTTTTGCATAAGGGAAAGGTGCAAGATCATGTGCCTGCCAGCGCATTTTTTTCTGGCAAACAGTCAAAAGAAGCAGCGGCGTTTTTGGCTGAAAGATAATCTGTCTTACCGCAAGCTTTTCAAATCAAATTCAGGATTTACAATATCATCTGGTGATGGTGATATCTCTTTTTCAAGACATAATTTACCAATCATATAGGCTTGCGGATCATTAATCGACTCCACCGACCTAAGCTGGCCGCCTTGATAACACCAGACTGATACCCCGCCTTCTCGCTTGCCAGGGCGGCGCACCGCTATCACATCATCAGCTGGCGCAGGCACAAGGCCTGCAGATTGCAATTTGCGATCATATTGATCTGACCAAAACCACGGTGCTTCATTCATTGGCGGTTTGCTATTTGTGAATTGGCTTGCCAAGAAATGCGCCGAATATTGCGCATTATGAATAGATTCCATGCGACTATCACCTCTGCCATCTGCCAGCACAACATCACCAATGGCAAAAATATTGTCATCGTCTGTTTGGTAATCATGGTTTGTTAAAATGCCATTGCCTGTGGCAAGACCCGCTGTTTCTGCCAACCCCATATCTGGCACCACCCCAATGCCCACAAGCAGCAAATCACATGAAATCTCTGTGCCATCTGCCAGCGCAACACCAGCAATTTTACCCTTATCCGCAATCAGCCCTGACACACCAATTCCCACATGAATGGCCACATTATGGCTTTCATGCAATGACTGATACAGCTCTGAGATCGGCTCACTTGCCACACGGGCGAGCAAGCGTGGCGCGGCTTCAATCACATCAACTTTCAATCCTGCTTTTGATAAACTTGCCGCAGCTTCAAGTCCGATATAACCGCCGCCAATAACAACAGCATGCGATGAAGTCGTAATCGCCGCGCGCAATGATTTCGCATCATCACCATGTCGCAACACAAAGACATTCTCACACTCCATTTCTGGCATAGGCAAACGGCGTGGTACCGCGCCTGTTGCCAGAATCAATCTATCATATGAAACCTTATCACCATCGGCGAGATGCACGGCCTTATCTACTCTATCAATCGCGGTGACATCTGATCCTGATTTCAGCGTGATATTTTGTGTGTCGAACCAATCATCTGACCGCAGGTGAAATGCCGAATCATCAGCGGCATCAGATGACAGATAGGCTTTTGATAAAGGGGGCCGTTGCACAGGCGTACCAGCCAGCCTGTCAATAACGGTAATCTCATCCATGGCACCAGCTTGGCGCATTTTTTCGGCAAAGGATAAACCAGCGTGACTAGCGCCAATAACCACATAATGAGACATAATAAAATACTTTCCATAAAAGAGGCGTTTTATGATTGCCAATATCAAATAATCAATTGTAAATGACAATACAATAGATGGACAATAGATGGCAAAAAGAGCCTCTTTTTTTTGACGTGATAAAAGGATTCGCACGCGCATGTCACACCAAACGCAGATACAAGATTATTACCAGAATTTTATCAATGGCCGCTATGTTGATGGCAAGGCAGGCCGCCTGTCAGTTGATAACCCTGCTGACAGCTCTCACTTGGCTGATATCGCGCTTGCAGATGCCAGTGATGTTGATCAAGCGGTTCAAGCTGCCAAAGCCTGTCATCTTGAGGGGGAATTTGCTGGTCTTCGCCCTGTTGAAAGAGGGCGCATGGTGCGCGGCATGGGTGATTATTTACTTGCGAATTTGCACGAAACCGCCAGCTTGCTTTGCTTTGAATCTGGCAAGCCTTATTGGGAAGCTGTGATCGAAGTAGAAGGGGCGGCGCGCTATTTTGAATATTATGGCAATCAGGCAGAAACGGTCGAAGGTCGTTCTATTCCCCTTGGCAATGGCTATTTTGATTTCACCACCTATGAGCCGATTGGCGTATCTGCGCAAATCATCCCATGGAATTACCCGATTGAAATGACCGCGCGCGGCATTGCCGCCGCCCTTGCCACAGGTAATGCCTGTGTTGTCAAAACCCCTGAATTAGATCCTCTTAGCGCCACATGGCTTGCGAAAGCGGCACAAGCGGTTGGCTTGCCAGATGGGGCGTTAAATATTCTATGTGGGTATGGTCATGAAGCAGGTGCCGCATTGTCCTCTCATCCTGATATTAACCAGCTTGTCTTTACAGGCTCTGTGCAAACAGGAATTACGGTTGCCACAGCAGCGGCACAAAATGTTGTGCCATGCGTATTGGAACTTGGCGGCAAATCAGCGGCGATTGTTATGCCAGATGCGAATCTCGATAATGTAATCGATTCGGTTCGTTGGGGTATTTTCTTTAATGCAGGCCAGGTTTGCTCTGCGATGTCTCGTATGATTGTGCATCAAGATGTGCATGATGAAATGGTGGATCGTCTTGCCAATTTGGCAAATGGCTTATCAGTTGGACCAGGCATTGAGCGCACCGAATTTGGGGCCAATATGGGCGCGATGGTATCTGAAAAACAACGCGATAGAGCCGTTGGCTTGGTGCAAGGCGCCGTTGAAGAAGGTGCAAAACTTATCACAGGCGGCCATAAATTAAACCGCCCAGGCTGGTTCTTGGAACCGACCATTATTGATGGCGTTCGCCCAGATATGACCATCGCCGAAGAAGAAGTCTTTGGCCCTGTTTTATCTGTGCTAACTGCCACATCTGAAAGCGAAGCCATCGAGATTGCCAATGGCACACCTTATGGCTTGGTCAATGGTATTTTTACATCTGATATCGATCAAGCGAACCGCGCCGCGCGTGATTTACGCTCTGGTCAGGTTTTCATCAATGAATGGTTCGCTGGCGGTGTTGAGACCCCCTTTGGCGGCTATGGCAAATCAGGCTATGGTAGAGAAAAAGGCCGCGAAGCCTTGTGGAATTATGTCCAAACCAAAAATATCGCGACTAAAATTGGCTAAGGCACATCCCGTGCTTTGCGCCACAGCGATAGGTAAAGCTCAAACATAACCAAACAAAATGACCAGTCTGTCACAAGCTGGTCATTTTCTTTTCCTGGTCATTTACTCTTTAAGGCTTGCTATGCCTTTGCCACGCTTAACAGACCAAGCGGTGCATTTGGCATCAGTGAGGCATGATTGGCTTTGTAATTTGATGAATGCCAATCAATCACAATCACCGCAACAGCAATCAAAAAACCAATTAACGCATAATTGGCAAGCCGTTTGCTGCGATCATTCCATGATGATTTTTTCACCTTATCTAGCAGGACCCATACAAGCCCCCCTGAAAGCAAAAAGGCGAATCCCCCAACCAAAACTGTATCCTGTAACATCCCGCGGTCCCTTCCGATCTGTTATTTTTGCGTTCCTAAGCGCAAAACCAGCTATTTTTAGATGTTGTCACCATAACCATTTTTTTTAAATGAAGAAAATTAGATTTTTTTAATGTTATATTTCAGTGGCTTAATCCCCAATTTTTGAAAAGTGCGACATTTTGGCAATTCACTTATTGCCTCTTAAAATAAATGTGCTAGCCTTATGAACAATTGGGGGGGACCACCTGTCTGCCAATGCAGGCGCGAAGGGTGGCCAATAAATAAGTAGGACGTTCTAGAACGACGAGTTTGGGAGTGTCCTTATGTCATTCATTAAAAAAATGCTGCTTCCTGCAGCAGTCCTATCAGTCCTACCGGCCGTTGCAAACGCCGCTGAAAATTTGGCGCAAGACGACTTTG
>JBMHDH010000047.1:0-20090 GCA_049889495.1 Puniceispirillaceae bacterium (SeqCode)
ACCCCATCAATGGATTTCGCAAATTCGCTCAAAGCTGCTTCATCATCATAAGCAGCTGTCGTGGTGAATGTGGCAACATCACCAGCAGGAGAGCCAGCCGCATCTGGGGCAAAAATATGAGATCTGATCCCAAGGGTGGCAGCAGATAGGGCGATCATGCGGCCCAATTGGCCAGAGCCCAAGATCCCAATGACAGGTTGCTTTGACATGAATGACACTTTCTAAATCGCTAAGGACTTCATCACTGTGGGCTTAATCAACTGGTCTTTCAGCAACTTTATCTGTTTGGGTTTTGCGCCATGACTCAATGGCTTGTTTTGCAGACGCATCAGATAGCGCAATAATTTGGGCCGCAAGCAGGCCTGCATTCTTTGCACCAGCCGTGCCAATCGCCAAAGTGCCAACAGGAATGCCAGCTGGCATTTGCACAATTGATAAAAGAGAATCCATGCCTTTTAGGGCTTTTGATTCCACAGGTACGCCAAGGACGGGCAAGCTGGTATGAGACGCAATCATGCCTGGCAGATGGGCGGCCCCGCCTGCGCCTGCGATAATGACGCAAATACCGTTATCAGCAGCTGTTTTTGCAAAATCAGTTAGCCTGTCTGGGGTGCGATGGGCAGAAATAATGCGGCAATCACAGGCAATGCCCAATTCATCTAAAATCTCTTTGGCACCGCGCATGGTATCCCAATCAGATTGGCTGCCCATACAAATGGCAATGCTTGCTTGTGTCATCTTTTAAGACCCTTTTCTTGTCATGCATCTGAAAGTTTTTGACGATATCAGGCAATGATATCAGGCAGGCTTAACGCACGTAATTTACTTATTTCATCTTTAAGCATAAGCTTTCGTTTTTTCAACCGCCGAAGCTGTAATTGATCAACAGGCTGGCGTTCGATCAGGCGGCTGATTACATCATCAAGGTCACGATGTTCAGACATCAGATGCGCCAATTTGGTCGCCATCATATCTTCATCATTTGCTTGCATGTGCCGCGGATCCCTTTTTGATGAGTTCCCATTATAACGCATCCTTGCGCATGAAGCCAGATAAAGTGGCGTTAGTCCTGTTTTGCGCTGGACAGTTACAAGTGATGCAATGCAATATATGAGCGGCGCAATAGAGGCGCGGTAAAAGATCTGCTGGTATGTTTGGCGTTTGTCGCATGAAGGCGCATACGCCATGCCACATCATGCGCTATTGAAGGCTTAGGTCAAGATGGGACCAAGATAAGGGTGTTACTTATGGGACAGAAATTTCAGGATATTTCACAAAAAGCGGCGCAAGACCCACAAGGTTTTTGGGCAGAAGCTGCGAGAGATGTGCATTGGTACAAAGAGGCTGAACAGATATTAGATGAGAGCCGCCCGCCCCATTATCAGTGGTTTGTCGGTGGGCTGATCAATGGGTGCTATAACGCGGTTGATCGCCATGTTGAAGCTGGCAGAGGTCAGCAAGATGCGATTATCTATGATAGTCCTGTGACAGATAGCAAACGCAAAATCACTTATGAAGAATTGCGTGACGAAGTGGCATTATGCGCTGGGATGTTGGCACGCCACGGCGTTGGTTATGGTGATCGTGTTATTATCTATATGCCAATGACACCATCGGCTGTGATTGGCATGTTGGCATGTGCGCGCATTGGTGCGATTCATTCCGTTGTGTTTGGCGGATTTGCCGCAGCTGAATTGGCAAAGCGTGTCGATGATGCCGCGCCAAAGGTTATATTGACAGCGTCTTGCGGCATTGAGCCATCACGTGTGGTGGCCTATAAGCCGCTTTTGGATGAGGCGATTTCTTTATCATCTCATAAGCCTGATGCTGTTATTCTGGAACAACGCCCGCAAGCCTCAGCCAGCATGATTGAAGGCCGTGATTTTGATTGGCAAGAAGAAATGGCAAAATCAGAACCGCATGATTGTGTGCCTGTGAAATCAGAAGATCCTGCTTATATCCTTTACACTTCTGGCACCACAGGCATGCCAAAAGGCGTTGTGCGTCCCACTGGCGCGCATATTGTGGCACTGAAATGGTCTATGCAAAATATTTATGATTGCAAAGCTGGTGATGTCTATTGGGCGGCATCTGATGTGGGTTGGGTTGTGGGCCATAGTTATATTACCTATGCCCCTTTATTTGAAGGTTGTACAACGATCATTTATGAAGGCAAGCCCGTTGGCACCCCTGATGCAGGGGCGTTTTGGCGTGTGATTTCTGATTATAAAGTGCGCGCTATGTTTACCGCACCGACGGCCATTCGTGCGATTAAAAAAGAAGATCCAGAAGGGGCCTTAATCGCTGATTATGATCTGTCACATTTCAAATATCAGTTCCTAGCTGGTGAGCGGTGTGATCCAGATACTTTACATTGGTGTGAAGAAAAATTGGGTGTGCCAACCATTGATCATTGGTGGCAAACAGAAACAGGCTGGTCAATCGCAGCCAATTGTATGGGCATTGATCCTTTGCCTGTTAAGGCGGGTTCTCCTGCTTTGCCAATCCCAACTTGTGATGTGCAGATCCTCGATGAAGGCGGCAATCAGATGCCAGATGGGGAAATTGGGTCAATTGTTGTGAAATTGCCATTGCCACCTGGCAGCCTGTCTGGCCTTTGGAATAATGAAGCGCGCTTTATCGAAGCCTATATGGCCGATTTCCCAGGTTATTATAAAACAGGAGATGCGGGTTATTTGGATGAAGATGGCTATGTTTATGTGATGTCACGTACAGATGACATCATCAATGTCGCAGGTCATCGTTTGTCAACAGGGGGCATGGAAGAGGTGCTGGCTGAACATCCAGATGTGGCAGAATGTGCTGTGTTGGGTGTGAATGATGCGTTAAAAGGCCAAGTGCCAATGGGCTTTGTTGTCTTAAAATCAGGTGTGGCGCGCGCTGGTGACGACATTATTGCAGAATTGGTGGCATCTGTGCGGGCAAAAATTGGCCCTGTGGCAGCCTTTAAATTGGCCGTGATTGTGGCGCGTTTGCCAAAGACTCGTTCTGGCAAGATCTTGCGTGGCACGATGCAAAAAATCGCCAATGGCGAAGATTACCCGATGCCAGCGACCATTGATGATCCTGTTATTTTGGAGGAAATCGCAGATGCTTTGACGCCTATTGGCTATCCAAAATCTTAATCATCGCCCAACTGATAGGGGCGTAAAGATTTGTTAAAAAAAGACCTGCTTTTTTGGATCAAAAGCAGGTCTTATTTTTATGATAGGGGGTCGTTCTGATTAGGGCAGTTCAGAAATATTTTGTAATTGTGATTCAGGGCTGCCTAGATCACCGCCTGCTTTTTCAATCGCCGCATTCAAATCATTTTGCGAACATAACCCCAGCATAGCAGGATGTTTGGCCTGAATATTTTGAATATTCCAATGGCTACGCTCTCTGATTTTGCGGATGGTTTCTTTGGTGGTGCCAATCAGCTTGCCAATCTGCGCATCTGTTAATTCTGGATGATGTTTGACCAGCCAAGCAATCCCATCTGGTTTATCCCCACGACGTGCCACAGGCACATAACGTGGGCCTTTTGTGCGCAATGTTGGTTGCGGCAAATGTGATTCAGACAGGGTTAATTGGGCACTGCTATCAGCTTCACAACGCGCAATTTCTTCTGCTGTCAGCTGATTATTTTGCACAGGGTCATAGCCTTGTATGCCAGCGCCAACTTCGCCATCTGCAATCGCCTGAACTTCAAGCGGATGCAAATCACAAAATGTCCCGATTTGCTCAAATGTCAGCGCTGTGTTGTCAATCAGCCAGACTGCGGTTGCCTTTGGCATCAATAATTGTGTCATAGTCTTACTCTTCTTACGCTTTGGCCCATAGGTCTTGCTTGCTCGCAGCGTACAAGATATCTACAACAATTGTGATGATCCTGAAGCTTTGAGACCTACGCCAAGTGAAAAATGTGGTGAAGGTTATGTTGATAGTCATAACATCTTTGATAAGATTTGCAAAGCATCTGATGATCAGATGCTAAAGATTGCATATCATCTTTTTGCCCAAAGGGAGGGTTTTATGTCAGATGATGATTTTGAAACATTCCGCCAAAGCCATTTGCCACCTGATTTGCAGAGCTGGAATATCGCTGATTTACAAGATTATATTGAAAGGCTGGAAAAAGAGATTGCCCGTGCAACGGAAAAAATTGCAGAAAAACAAGCGGTGGGTGATGCTGCCGCTGGCTTGTTCAAAAATTAAACCAGCATTTGAAAACCTTTGATAGGTCACAATGAGTGTTAAGATGACAAAACATATTTTAATTACAGGTGCCACATCTGGGATTGGCAAAGCGATTGCCCAAAGCGCCGCCGCACAAGGCTTTGCCTTGTCAATCACAGGGTTAGAGCCTGAAACAGAAAGCCAAGCGCTATGCGCCGACCTAAAAGAGCGCGGCGCTTCTTCGGTGTTTTATGGCCAAGTTGATTTAAGTGATAGTCATGCGGCTCGCGCCTTGATTGGCAAAGTTGCAGATGCGCATAATGGCAGGCTTGATATGGTGGTGAATAACGCTGGTATGCAATATGTGGCCCCGATTGAGGCTTTTCCCATTGACGCTTGGGATAAAGTTATTGCGCTGAATTTATCTGCTGCTTTTCATATCACTGCAGAAGCTTTGCCCCTTATGCGCGCTGGAGGATTTGGGCGTATTGTAAATATCGCATCAGTGCATGGGCTGGTGGCATCAAAAGATAAGGTCGCTTATGTAGCGGCAAAGCATGGCATCATCGGCTTAACAAAAACAACAGCTTTGGAAACAGCAGAAGAGCCGATTACCTGTAATGCCATTTGCCCTGGATGGGTGCGCACGCCCTTGGTCGAAGCGCAAATTGAAAAACGTGCTAAGCAAGCAGGACGCCCCATTGACGAAGAAGCCAGATTGCTTGTGTCAGAAAAGCAACCATCAGGCCAATTTGTGACAACTGACGAAATCGCTGAGATGGTGATGTATTTGATGTCAGATAAAGCAGGGATGATTACAGGGTCACAATTTGTCATGGATGGTGGCTGGACCGCGCAATGACGCTCTCTATTTTTCATCTGGTTTTGGGATTGGCTCAAGATGCGCTGGCACCGTGATCTTCAGCGGCTCGGCACTTGCCTCGGTCAGCAAAATTTGACCGTCACGGGCCGCATGGATGGCGGTTATTTTCAGGCTTGCTAAGCCAATCATAGGGTCATTTTCCTTTGACGGATCTGTGGTGCATGACAAGATTTGCCCGACTGATTTACCATCTAGGGTGATATCTTTGCCTGGCGTGAAGGCGGTACCAGTCACAGGCACAATGCGTCTTTTGACAAGGCCGCGCCATCTTGTTCTGGCGGTTACTTCTTGACCGATATAGCATCCTTTTTTGAAATCAACGGCACCAAGATGGTCAAGCCCTGCTTCAAGCATCAAGGCCCGATTTGGGGTTAATTCGGCCGCGCCAGATGGAATGCCATTTGCCATGCGCCTCATATGATAGCCAGAGGGGTCTGACAAATCGATGCGATCGCATGTGGTTTTATTGGCAAGAGATAGCAAGCCCATATGGTGGCCACGCTCATCGTTAGCTGTTAATAAGACGCCCTCAGGTGCGCCCTCATCTAAGCTGGCAATGACGCCCAAATCAGAATGGCTTTCAATCGTAATTTTTCGGCGCAAGCGATACATCATCAGCTTTTTCATCAAAGCCTCTGCCTGACTGGCCTCTGTGATAAGAAAGAGTTTATCATCACTTTCTAGCAAGATGATCATATCATGGATGATGCGCCCTTGCGGTGATAACAAGCAAGATTGTGTCATTTGCCCTTTTTGAAGACTGGCATTATCAGCTGTTAAAATATCTTGCAAAAAGGCAGATGGCTGGTCGCCAGATAAAGATAAGATGGCCTGTGTTTCAAGATGGTAATGTGCCATGATGATATCTCAATGTTATTTGATGATGGTCACGTCGCCATGATAGCGCGCGATATAGAAATGGCGTTTTTGTGACCAAATGCAACTTTTGCCATCTGGAATAATGGTCGCAAAATCAGGGCCATTTTTCATTGAATAACTTTGATCACACCCAAAATAACGCAAGATCATTTTATCACCTTCCACACGTAAATAGCTGTTATCTTCAAGCGTGGCTTTGATCGCAGGTATGTTTCGTTTAAAACATTGACCTTTTTTCTCGCCGCGGCAGGCGGTTTCTTGAGACCCCTTCATGCGCAGATAATATATTTTTCCGTTTGAAAAACGAAAGCCTTCATCATCAAACATCTGGCATCCCTCATCTGGGGCTCTTTGACGTTGGGCAAATTCGCATGTAAACCAATCACCTTCCCATAGACCCTCTGCCGTGCTTTTTTGGGCATAGGACACACCGCATATCATCATAGCTGGTAAGGCGCCGATACAAAGCGCGGTTAAGAATTTCTGTAAAATGGTTTTCATCATGGCATGAGTCTGCCAGTATGACAGATAGGGGGCAAGATCTATTTCAAGCGCGGCATATGTTATAGTGGTATAATAATAAAAGGAGCGTAAGATCATGATGCGTTTTGAAGAACATCCGCAAAGGCGGCGTTTGAATGATGAGCTCCATGCCCGCAAATTTAATGACTTTGACGGCACGGGCCGTTTTATCCGCTATGTCTATTTCACCCAAGGTGATGATGCAAGATTGCTGGCAGATGTGAATGATATGTTACAATCTTTATCTTTGCCTGTGATGAAAGATGACGAAAAATTCATCCGTTTCCAAACAGATACTTATGCCATTCGCGTGGAACGCCATACTGAATTTATGTCTTTGAGTATCATCGATAATGATGATGCGCCTGTTAGAGGATTGCCATTGCATGGCTTTGATGAGGCGTCCTTTGCGCATTTGCCTTTCACCAAAATCAGAGCTTTGCCCCATCCTGTTTTTCATGCCATGTGGCTTGAGATTTGTGACTTGCCACAAATATTGCCAAATGCGGCTGAAATGGAAAAATTGCTGTCTGGCAGATCAGTGGCAGGGTCTAAGATTTCAGCAGGCGGTGCCCATCTTTATGCTGGATTTGACATTGATGAGGCAGGCTATAGCCGCATGGCATTGCTGAATGATAGCGTTGCCTCCCATCGTATGGGGCGCGTGATTCAGCGTGTTATAGAGCTTGAGACCTATCGGCTGATGGCTTTGCTAGGCTTGCCGAAAGTGAAATTTTTATCACCTGATTTGGTGCAAGCTGAAGATGATTTGCGCAAGGCCACAAGACAGTTATCCGCTGTGCATAATGGCTTGCAAAGCCCCCAAACTTTGGCAGATGCTGATGCATTATTGGCAAAATTAACCGCGCTAGCCGCTGATGTGGAACAAATTTATTCAGAGACATCATTTCGGTTTTCCGCCAGCCTTGCTTATCAAGACATCGTCACTGGGCGATTGGAGGCCTTAAATACTGAGAGACTTGATGGGTTTCAATCTTTGCGCGGCTTTTTGCAAAAACGGATGATGCCAGCCATGCAATCTGTCACCGCCTTTGCCCATCGGCTTGATAAAGTATCTTCGCGTATTGCAAGGGCAGGTCAATTACAAAGATCGCAAACAGAAATGGCCTTGCAACGTCAAAATCGGGATTTGCTGACCTCTATGAATAAGCGCACACAAGCGCAATTGCGTTTGCAGCAAACTGTCGAAGGCTTATCCATTGCGGCATTGACTTATTATGGCGTGGGGTTGGTTGGCTATGTGGCATCTGCCTTGCCATTGCCGATATCAACCACCATTGTCAAAGCGCTGGCCGTGCCGATTATCGCGCTGACAGTTTATGGTGTTATGAAGCATGTGCGCCGCACCTTGGCACGCCAACCAGACCAAGATTAAATGCCAAAAAAGCACCTGTGCTTGATATCACGCCGCATAGGCCAAGAAGCCCCATTAACATGCCTAGGCTGGCACCTTGATCAATCATCACACCCATTACGATAGGCGCGCCTGCGCTTGCCATGACGTTGATTGGCAATGCAGTGGCGCGTAATTCCCCCAAATGCGTGGTGCCATAGCGTTCTGCCAATAAGGCGGCAAGGGCGGTGCTTGGCATGGCTGAACAAAGGCCGAAGACCATAAAGAACAGCGCCAAAGTCACAGGTCCATGTGAGATGTAAAGCAAAATAGAAAATAGTATCACAGGCAATTGTGTGACAGCGACAATGCGGTGGGCGGTAAAACGATCTACCAAATAGCCTGATAACATCGTCCCACAAATCGCGGCAATGGCATAAAAGCCATAATTGGCTGCCCAAAGGCTAAGGCTAATCCCTTTGATTTCAGATAAATAAATCTGGTGAAATAATAAGCCTGTGACCGTAAAAGATGGCACAAATACAAGCCAGATAATCGCGAGCCAAAAGGCAGGGTCACGCAGCATATCAGCGCGGCGTAAATCATTATTATGGCTTGTTTTTTGCACAGCATCATTTTTTCCTACATCACCTTTTTCCACATCACCTTTTCCCGCGCCGTCCTGTAAGGGGGTGCGTGTGGTTAATTTGCCAAGAAAAGGCACCAAAGATAGCCACGCAATCACAGGTAAGATCACCCAAATCATGCGCCAATGCATCATCGCAAACATAGCCACAATCAAGGATGGTCCAAATGATTCAGCAAATGTCATGCCAAAGCTGGCAAAGGCCAAGGTTCTGCCACGCACTTTGATATAGCGGCGCGCCATCGCGGTTGACCAGACATGTGACATCATTCCCTGGCCCCATAGGCGCAAAAAATAAATGCCAATGATCAAGCCAATGACGCTTTGTATAGTTGAAAAATAAAGCGCGGCCAAACAGATGGCAGTCAAGGTGATAAAGGCTAATTTCTTCAATGCCATGGTATCAGCCAGCTTGCCAAGCCACAGCAAAGTAAAGGCAGATGCCGCAGTGGCAAGGGCATAATAGCTGCCAAAATCACCATGGCTTAATGATAAAGCCTGCCTGATATCAGAGCTGAATAAAGAGATAAAAAAGGTTTGGCCAAGGGAAGACCAACCAGCCATCATCGCCCCAAATAGCATGAATCGCCATTCACTTTTCAGGAAGTCTAATCCTATTTTTTGACGCAAAGACATCTGGCTTTTTCACTTCGTAAATCAGCCAGTATCAACGGCGACGGCGTTTTTTCTTGGGTTTATCGGGCTTGTCAGTTTTGGGCTTTGTCACCGCGTTATAGATGATGCCTTCGACAATCAGAACCACAAACATCAAGCCAATGCCAATCATGCCTTGGCCAGATGTGGCAATCCACCAACCAATAAAGGCGGCAAATACCCAAAATAACCCAAATAAGACCGAAATCATGCCTGTCATAGGACGCAACCACACATCACCAATCATCGCCTAGCAAATCACAATATTACGCTGTCTAGGCCCAGCCCTTGCCTTCATAGCCTAGGCGGAAATGACACGAAAGACAATATCTGTGCCTTGCTATGATGATTGGTGTCGTCTGCCAGTCTAGAAAAATTAAAGTGATAACAGATCGGTATCTCGTAAAAAGGATAGCCGTTAATCTGTGTTTAACTTTTTGATCTTATTCTGAAGCTCGTAGGAAAAATCTTATCTGCCTGTAAATCATTTTAGGAGGTTCAAGATGAAGAAATATCTGGTGTTATTGGTATTGTTTCTAACAGCCTGTGGGGCAAGCACAGCAACGCAACAGAGCAAGCTTTATGATTTGGCAACTCTTGGTGATGCGCAAATGCGTGCAGGTGACTATCACGGTGCGATCCGAACTATTACTAAGATTGCTGCCTCATTTGAATCTCCAGTGCTTTATTTAAATCGCGGCATTGCCTATTCCAATTTAGGTCATTTTGGCCTAGCGATAGCTGATTTTGATAAAGCCATTTCGATGGATCCAAAATCAGATTCTGCCTATTTCAACCGCGGGATCACTCGATTAAGAAATGACTTGGCTTGGGAAGCTGCTGCTGATTTTGATAAGGCAATTTCTTTTAATGATACCAACGAGGATTATTACATCAATCGCGCTGAGGCGCATGCCAGATTAGGAGAGATTGAAAAAGAGCTAAAAGATCATGACAATCTTATTCGGCTCGCACCGAATGATTTTAAGCGATATAGTAACCGTGCTGGAATTTATTCCCGTATGCAGGATTATCGATCAGCGATAGCTGATTTGGATCATGCCATTCAAATTGCGCCAAACCAGGCCATTTTATATTACAATCGCGCCCTTGCAGAACTAAAAGCCCATCACTATCAAAATGCCATTGACGATTTTTCACTTTATATTTCATTTGTCGGGAATAATGGCTGGCCTTATTACCAACGCGGCCTTGCAAAAGTACAGTTGGGTCTTACCAAAGAGGCGATTGCCGATTTTGATAAAGCCATTTCGTTAGATCCTAAAATTTATGATGCTTTTGTTCAGCGCGCCAATGCCCGCCGTAAATTGGCAAGGTAATAGCCAAGGGGGTTTCAACAGACAAGGAATTTTCTTGAGATATGCCTGCGCTAAGGCGTGTTTGTTGTAAAAATATCATTTAGGGATATCATTTAGGGATATCGTTAATTGATAGATAACAGATAGGTGGTGACAGTGCAGATGGTCACAATGGTTACAATCTGAGCTGTCAGTACGGTGATCATCATCTTGTTAGTGAGGCGTTCCTCAAGATTTTTCATATCTTTGCGCAAGCCAGCGATTTCACTGTTCATATCGTTGCGCAAGGTGGCGATGTCTTTTTGGAGCGATTTGATATCATCTTTGGTCGCCAGCCTATCATTCAACAGGCTGGCATAATGATTTGCCAGCACTTCAGCTTGGCTATCAGGCATGCCCGCTTTGGTGAGGTCTTTGACAAATTTATGGGTATCAAAGGCTAATGCGCTCATGACTCTATCCTAAATGATATTTATCAATTTATCAACTAAAGGATAAATATTATAAAAAGAGAACAATTAAAAATAGAGAATATTACCAAAGTAATAGGGATAAGCAAACCTATATAAAATGATGAATAAATGCTGATTAGGGTATCTGAAAAATGGTGCTGCCGGGGAGATTTGAACTCCCGACCTCTCCCTTACCAAGGGAGTGCTCTACCCCTGAGCTACGGCAGCGATTTATGGGGATGCGCTCTGACTATCACAAGTGCCAGAGAAAAGGCAAGTCTCTATCGCCATCAGCGCAACCAGAATGGGTGAGATGGCACAGAGTTTACCATTTCACCAATCTTTTGACGATGGCTTTGGTGCGTGCGCTGAATAATTTTTCAGTATAATAACTGCCAGCGATGCGTTTTGATGCCTCGCCATAGGTCGGATAGGGGGCGATAAAAGATGCCATTGCATTGATCTTTAATCCAGATGATATGGCTAGTGCCCAGCTTGAGATCATCTCGCCAGCTTGGGGCGCCAGAATAGAAGCACCGATGATTTTGCCATTTTTTGTGGTGATCACACGCAATTGCCCTTCGGTGCGGCGTTCGGCTCTGGCGCGGTCATTTTCAGATAATGACCAATCAAGAACTTTGATAGATGACGCGCCATGGGCCTTGATTGCATCCGCATGTGTCAGGCCAACATGCGCCAATTCTGGATCTGTATAGGTCACCCAAGGCACAGCCTTATCACTGATTTTAGCTGGTAATTTAAACAACATATTGCGAATGATAACAGAGGCATGATAGCCAGCAATATGGGTGAATTGCTGTCTGCCTGCGACATCACCAATGGCAAAAATATGCTTTTTATTGGTGCGCAAACGCGCATCGGTGATAATGCCATTAGGTGCTGTTTTAATATCAGCCTTTTCCAGATTAAGGTTTGCGAGATTAGGACGCCTGCCAACCGCCACCAATATATCGCTTGCTGCAATGGTGCGGCCATCGTCAAGTAAAAGCTTTACCTCATTTTTCCCTTTGGTCACTTTTGACACGCCGCAATGCTGAATGATGGTAATGCCTTCTGTTTCCAGATGATCAACCAGCTTATCTCTTAAATCGGCATCATCGCGCCCCATCACCCCAAACGCTTCGATGACGGTAACATCACAACCAAGTCTGTGATGGGCTTGCGCCATTTCCATGCCAATCGGCCCCCCTCCGATAATCGCCAGATGTTGGGGCTTTTCAGCGCTTTCAAAGATCGTTTCATTGGTGAAATAAGGGACATCAGATAAGCCTTGAATAGGCGGCACAAAAGCATGAGACCCTGTGGCGATCACAAAATAACGTGCTGTGACATCATAGCTGTCAGAGGTCACAAGCCTGTCAGATGAAAAATGTGCTTCTTCTGGCAAGACAGTGACGCCAAGGCTTTCAAAACGTTCTTTGGAATCATGTGGTGCAATGCCAGCGATAACATCTGCGACATGGGCTTTGACCTTGGCAAAATCAACTTCGCTTTGCCCTGTGATGCCCATCTCAGAATGACCTTTGCCATAATGGGCGATCTTGCCAGCCGCGAGCAATGCTTTAGATGGGACGCATCCTGTGTTCAAGCAATCCCCGCCCATGGCCCCTTTTTCAAATAGAATCACTTTGGCGCCCATTTGCGCGGCACCTGCTGCAACAGATAAGCCGCCTGACCCTGCACCAATGATGCAGATATCAGCTGCGATGGTTTGTTTTTTTACGCTTTGTTCCGAAGGAGAATTAGCCATGATTGCGGCCTTTCATTTTTTTGAGGGCAGTTGGCACCAAAGCAAGCACCCCAAGAGCCACCAAAGGACCAATCACGCGGATATCGGTTAGGCTTGCCAAGTCAGGTGTTTGACCTTGTGCCAATATATGATCAAAGCCTGTTGCCACTGAAACATAAACCAATGTGCCTGGTGCAATGCCAATAAAGGTCGCGATGACATAAGGGGCAAGGCGCATGCCAAGCAAGGCTGGCACAATATTGACCACCCAAAAAGGCGCGATTGGCACAAGCCGCAACGCTAATAAATATTGGAAGTCATTATCTTGAAACCCTTTTTCAAGCTTTTGTAAAAAAGGTCCAGCCTTGGCCGTTAACATGTCAGCCAAAACAGATCTTGCCGCGATGAACACAACGCTTGCACCAGCGGTTGCAGACACCAAAATAAACAGGGCGGCCACCCAGCCAAAGAGCGCCCCCCCTGCCAGCGTCAACAAGCTAGCAATCGGCAGGGAAAACGACACAGCGATGAAATAGCTGAGGGCGAATGTCACATAGGCGGATACCTGATTGTCAGAGATGAAGTTCTTAATCTCGCCATAATGCGAAGCCAAAGTGTCAAATGACAAGATTTGATTAGCACCAGATAGGAAAAACACCACCAAACCCGCAACAAGCAGTAACGGCAAAAGCCATTTTTTCCAAAAAGCAGATGATTTCAAAGAAGAAGTAAAAGACATGGGGGTGCACTCATTTTTATCGTTTTCAGCCTTCACATAGCAATTCAGTAGATTTGTCCTGCTTTTTTCATTTATATCTATGTTAATAATTTAGCACAAAGAATTCGCGCATAGGATTTGCGCAAAGCACATGCCACATATATCACGGCGCATATATCACGCCAAAAATAAGCAAGAGGGCCTATCATGTCTGCCAAACAAGGAACGCCAGATACAGATCAGCCAAAAAAGGACCCTTTGGGGGCAAAAGTCAAAAATAATCAGGCGGCTGACAAACAAGCGCGTCTGTCGCAAGCGTTGCGTGATAATCTGTTTAAACGTAAGGCTCAAGCCCGTGCCAGAACAGCGGCGCAAGCCCAGTCTGATAAGGACTAAAATTTCTGATAAAGGCTAACATGCGCGGCGCATAGTCAGTCTTAACGACAGTAAAGTAGGAATCATTTTTTACATGGCAGAGAAACTTCACATCGTAGGTGGTCAGAAATTAACTGGGGAAATCACCATTCAAGGCGCAAAAAATGCGGCTTTGCCCTTATTATGTGCTGGCTTAATGACAGATGAGGTGCTGACGCTGACCAATATGCCAGATTTGTCAGACACAAGATTAATGGCACGTTTGCTTGAAAATCATGGGCTAGCCATTTCGTTTGAAGATAATGTGATCAATTTGGCAGGGGCGGCCACCAATTTTGATGCCCCTTATGAATTGGTCTCGGCCATGCGCGCTTCTGTGCTTGTGCTTGGCCCGTTATTAGCGCGATATGGCGAAGCGCGTGTATCCTTGCCAGGGGGATGCGCCATTGGTTCGCGGCCAGTGGATTTGCATATTAAGGCCATGCAATCTCTTGGTGCAATTGTTGAATTGGCAGATGGCTATATTCAGGCACGTGCGCCGCAAGGGCTGAAAGGGGGGCGTATTGTCTTTTCCAATGTGTCTGTCGGGGCAACAGAAAATGCGATGATGGCCGCGTGCCTTGCCAAAGGTCAAACAAAATTGATCAATGCGGCGCGCGAACCTGAAATCATTGATTTGGGCGATTGCCTTAATGCGATGGGCGCCAAAGTCACAGGCCATGGCACAGATACCATTGTGATTGAAGGGGTCGGGGCATTGCATGGCGCAGACCATGACGTGATCCCTGATCGCATTGAAGCTGGCAGCTTTATGATTGGTGCGGCTATGACAGGTGGTGAGCTTCGCTTGAAAAAAGCGCGTGCTGATCATTTAGATGCGTTGATTGAGGTGTTAAAAGAAGTGGGTGTATCAATCACATCTGGTGCAGATTGGATTGCGGTGAAAGCCAATGGCCCTTTGCGCTCTGTTGATGTTGAAACCGCACCATATCCCGCTTTTCCAACCGATTTGCAAGCGCAATATATGGCCTTAATGTGTATGAGTGATGGTTATGCCAGAATCTCAGAAACGATTTTTGAAAATCGGTTTATGCATGTGCCAGAATTAATGCGGATGGGCGCAGATATTGTGGTGGATGGCGGGCTTGCCATTGTCAAAGGCAAGGGCGCCTTAAAAGGTGCGCCTGTCAGAGCCACTGATTTGCGCGCGTCCATTTCATTGGTGTTGGCGGCAATGTGTGCCATTGGTGAGACAAGCATCTCAGAAATTCATCATCTTGACCGTGGTTATGCTGCGCTAGAAGACCGTTTGCGCGGCTGCGGGGCCATTGTCACAAGATTGGCAAGCTGATGGCTGATACCCCAGATAACAAGATAACGCAGGATAAGCCTTTACGATTATTGGTGGCGACATCTGATGATTTGGCTGTGTTATCTGCGTTATTGCAAGATGGGCTAGTCGGCGCAGGTGACATTCATTTTGATGAACAAGCTGGTGAATTATTACTGGTGATTGATCGGTATCGCTGGGAAAATCAAAGCGCAAAGGAACGTGTCTTGATGGGGGTTAAAATTGGCCATGTAACGAAGGTACAGGCCAAAGCTATGCAAGCGGCTGATAAAGATAATCCGCAATCAGTATTTTACAATTTGCTTCATCTTGCCTATGAACAAGATACAAAAGACAATCATCACTTAATGGTGTCATTTTCAGCAGGATCTGCGCTTCGGTTAACAATTGACAAATTGGCAATCAGCGCAAGTGATATCGCGCCGCCAAGGCCAGCGATGAAAACGCCTGATCATAAATAGTGATGATAAACCAGATGAAGGCGGTGATATCAGCTCATGCTTCATCAAAAAAACGGGTAAACATCATATGGCTAACAAATATGTGCTAGCATTGCCCAAAGGGCGCATTCTTGATCAAATTTTGCCAATTTTATCGTTGGCAGGTTTGACATTAGAAAATGCGTTTTTTGATAAAAAAGACAGACGATTGCGTTTTTCCACCAATGATCCCCAGCTGGATGTGATCAGAGTGCGTAGCTTTGATGTTGCGACCTTTCTGGCCTATGGTGCGGCGCAAATGGCAGTCGCTGGCTCTGATGTTTTGATGGAATTTGATCACCCAGAAATTTTTGCGCCCATTGATTTGCAAGTTGGCAAATGTCGTTTGGCGGTTGCCAGCCCGCGGGATATTGCAGAAGATGATGACCCCAAAAGCTGGAGTCATTTACGCATTGCCACAAAATACCCGCATATCACAGCCCAGCATTTCGCCAGCCGCGGTGTGCAAGCTGAATGTATTAAATTAAATGGTGCTATGGAATTGGCCCCAGGCATGGGCCTGTGTCGGCGGATTGTCGATTTGGTGGAAACAGGGTCTACTTTGGTTGCCAATGGCTTGGTAGAGGTCGAACATATCGCTGATATTTCATCACGATTTGCTGTGAACAGAGGGGCTTATAAGACAAGCCCTGATTATATCGGTGGATGGATTGAACGTTTGCGCCAAGCTGCCAAAGATCATCACCAAAGATCATCCTAAGTCTTACAGGCGAAAAAAGACGCAACGATCCCCAAATATAGCATATCATTTCGGCACATAAGACAGGCTTTCAGCTTGACAAGCATGATAACGGGCTGTTTCTACTTGAGCTATGACTGATAAAAAATCCACAGATTCAAAGCGAGATGCGGGCCCAGAAGCCAATCAAGCATCGCGCATTGTCAAGCTTGAGCTTGAGATTGATCCGCAAAGGCGGATTTCCTCTGCACAAGAGCATGAAAGAGCTGTGGCGATTTATGATTTATTAGATGATAATTCTTTTCAGCTTCATAAAGCCGATGGGCCTTATCATCTTTATTTGCGCACAGATCAGCGCCATATCCATTTTGATATCCGCAATGATCATGATGAAAATCTGGTGAATTTTTTTATGGCCCTTGGCCCTATGCGGCGCATCATTAGAGACTATTTTCAAGTCTGTGACAGCTATTATGATGCCATCAGAACAAAGTCACCATCTCAGATTCAAGCAATTGATATGGGGCGGCGGGCTTTGCATAATGAGGGATCCACTTTGTTGCAAGACCGTTTGGAAAATCATCTTCACTGCGACCATGATACAGCACGGCGTATTTTTACATTGATATGCGTGCTGACCTCTAAGGAGACAAGGTAATGGAAAAACAGCCACAAAAAAGGAAAGTATTGTTTGTTTGTTCTTTGAATGCTGTGCGCTCTGTGCTGGCAGAATATCTGTGTCACCATCATTTTGCAGATTGCATTGAGGCACAATCGTGCGGCGTGATTGCAGGGCCACCAGATGGTTATGCTGCTTCGGTTGCGCTGGAACATAATATTGATATCACCAAACATGAATCACGCTATTTAAGTGATGTGGATACCTCAGAATTTGATGAAATCATCTCTTTTTCAGAGGATGCTGCTTTGGAAGTGGCGCATTTAAATCTGTCATCTGATTGTGAAGTAGGAAGCTGGCAAGTGACAAGCTTTGCTGGCCTTGGTCAAACAAGAGACGAAAAATTGGTGATTTATCGACAGGTCTTTGATGACATTAAATCAAATCTGATGACACATTTTGCGTCTTAAAATGGCTAAATTACTTGACCTTTTGGTTAAAAATCTTCAAGAGTATTCCACAAATTTGTTTCAACAGTGATCGGATAGACCCGAATGGCCAAAGAAGGCGTCATTGAATTTTCAGGCACAGTAGCGGAATTGCTGCCAAATGCCATGTTCCGCGTAAAGCTTGATAATGATCATGAAGTGCTGGCACATACCAGCGGTAAAATGCGTAAAAATCGCATTCGTGTGCTTGCAGGCGATAGGGTGAATGTTGAAATGACCCCTTATGATCTGACAAAGGGCCGTATCACATTCCGATTCAAATAATCACATTGTAACTGTGATTGTGATCTTTGATCTTTTGGGCCGTTATGGTTATGACTATTGTGGTTTTGACTATTGTGGTTGTGACTAGGCTTATGAAGATCGCTGATATAGGTATCGCGCATGTCTGATGTGACAGGCTTATCATCCAAACCACCTTTGATTTTGGCATCAGCCTCACCACGGCGTGTGGCGTTATTGGCGCAAATTGGTATTGTACCAGATCAGATTGTGCCTGCTGATATTGACGAAAGCTGCGTTCGCGGTGAATTGCCATCTGTTTATGCCAAACGCATGGCCATTGAAAAAACCCAAACCATTGCCGCAAAATATCCTGATGCCTTTGTCATTGGTGCTGATACGGTGGTGGCATGTGGCAGGCGCATTCTGCCAAAAGCAGAAGATGAACAGACAGCGAAGAGCTGTATGACATTGTTAATGGGCAGATCGCATCGTGTTTATGGGGGGCTGGCATTAGCTGTTCCGCAAGATAAGATCCGTGCCAAAGTCTCCTATAGCCATGTGGCGATGCGCCGACTAGACGCAGGCGAATTATCTGATTATTTGGCTTTTGGCGATTGGGATGGCAAAGCTGGTGGTTATGCCATTCAAGGCCAAGCGGCCCGCTATATCACTAAAATTCAGGGCTCTTATTCACAGATTATGGGGCTGGATATTTATCATATTTCGCAAATGTTAAAATCAGTTGGCTTATTGCCATGATAAAAACAGAGCTGATTTATGATAGCACAGGCAGAGCTGCCCTCTTCGAAGAGGGGGCGTTGGTTGATTATCATAAAGATAGTGATGATGATAATGATAAATCTGCGGCCTATCATATTGGCGGGTTATTTGCGGCACGGGTGAGCCAAGTATTCACAGGTCAAAATAGGGCAGAATGCCGCTTGCCAAATGGCCAAATGGCTAGCTTTCGCCTTTCTGGAAAAGCAAAAATAGTGAGTGGTGATATGGTGTTCATCACGCTTAGTGCGATGATGCGCCAACATAAACCATGGCAAGCAGAAGTTGGTCTTAGCCGCGCAGGGCGCCTGATTGTGCTAAATTATGGCACCTCTGAGATAAGGGTTTCACAAAAATCTGGTGGGCGTGATCATGCCTTAGACCCCGCAAGGAAACAGGCCTTAGCGGCGATCTTGCCAGAGGGGTGGGGCGCCATTATCAAACGCGCTGGTATGTTGGCTGATGATGCAGCTTTGCAAGATGAAGCGCGGCAGTTACTGGCACCTGTTACGGGTGTGTTAGGTGATTTATCCCTGCCAGCAGAGCCAAGGATGTATTATCAAGGTGATGAGGCGCGCTGTCTTTTGCGCCTGTCTGCCAATGGCACGCTTGCCGAAACCCAAAATGAGGATGCGGCGTGGTGGCAGGCGTTAGAGGCTGATCTATCTGATCAGGGGGATGGCCCATATCATGATGATAAAGGCTTCATCATTCATATTGAACAAACGCAAGCCTTGATTGCCATTGATGTTGATTCTGGCACAAGCCGTTTCGATCCTGCGACATTGGCGCGCCATGCGGTGCCGCGGATTATGGCAATGATTAGGCTCTATGCTTTATCAGGCGTGATTATTGTGGATCTGCCGCGTCTAAAGCCATCCGTGATGGCAAACTGTCTTGACCAATTCAGAAAGCTGGCTCAAAAAGATATAAGGCACCCTGATATATTAGGTGTCACCCGCGCAGGCCTAATTGAAATTGTGGTGCGCCACCGCCTAGCACCCTTGCACGATCGGCTTGGCAAGATCGGCTTAGCAAGATCGGCTGGTAAAGTCGGCTTGGCAAAAAGCTGATAGATAGATCATGAAGCAGAGGACATCATGACCGCGAAAATCATCTCTTTGTCTGAAGCCAAAAAACAAAAAGCTGGTCAAAATTTAGAAGGCGAATCACAGATGACATCCAAAACATCATGCCCGCAATGTGGCAGTAAGGCTGTGAAGCCACATACCCCTTTTTGCTCGCGCAGATGCGCCCAGCTTGATCTTGGAAAATGGCTGAATGAAGATTACCGTATCCCAGCGCATGAAGCGATGGATGACAGCGATATTGACGCGCTCATAACGCAGCTGGAAACAGATGATCGCTAGATAATTTTAGCGATATAAATTTGAATGCAAATACCGCTGGACAGTCAGAGTGCAACTCGTTATATCATCTCCTATACGGTGTTTATGCCGCGATGCCCGGGTAGCTCAGTTGGTAGAGCAGCGGATTGAAAATCCGCGTGTCGGTGGTTCGAATCCGCCCCCGGGCACCACTTTTTCTCTTATGAAACCTTTGGTTTTCTGCAGGTTATTATGCCTTTGGACGCTAGTCACAACCTCGTTGTTGTTATGGCTAGATTCGCATCTAACGGGCGTTATTGTCAAAGTATTTGTGACCCAGTTGTGACCGACATGTGACCAAGGTGACAGCG
>JBMHDH010000048.1:0-20265 GCA_049889495.1 Puniceispirillaceae bacterium (SeqCode)
TAGACGTGCCATTTGTCCTTTTAAGACAACAAAACGCGCCCCTGATAATTTTGCAGCAGAAGCAAAATCCATCTGCGCCAGCCCTTCACCAATGCTGACATGATCTTGAGGGGTAAAATCAAAAACAGGCTTTTCCCCAACCGTTCGGATCAAGGCGTTATCATCTTCATCTGCCCCTTGCGGCACAGATTCATCAAGCATATTTGGTAAAGAAATCAATAAATTATGAAGCTCAGTTGCTAGTTCAGCTTCTTCAGCTTCCATCTCAGGCGTTTTCGCCTTTATCGCAGCAACTTCATTAATCAGCGCATCGGCATCTTCGCCTTTCCCTTTGGCAATGCCAATGGCCTTGGATGCTTCATTGCGGCGTGATTGTAGGCTTTGCAATTCTGTTTGCAATTCCCGTCTTTTTGCATCAATTGCGGTGATTTTAGCGGCTTGTGCGTCAAGGCCACGGCGCGCAAGAGCAGCGTCAAATTGTTCAGGGTTTTCACGGATAAAGCGAATATCGTGCATGAGGGTTCCTCAATTAAAATCAAAGTCAATCAGGATGATGTGATATCATCAGCTATTTTGGTCTTCATCTGGTGCTTTTGAAATAAAGCGTGCCGCAATGATCGATAATTCATAAAGCAAAATCACAGGCACAGCGAGAAGCACCTGGGAAATCACATCTGGCGGGGTTAAGATAGCCGCCGCCACAAAGGCCAACAAAATGGCAAATTTACGCTTTGATGCCAAGCCTTCTGGCGTGGCAATGCCAGCCTTGACAAGCAACAGCAAAATGACAGGCAATTCAAATGATAAACCAAAGGCAAACATTAACCGCATCACAAGTGACAAATATTCACTGATGCGCGGCTCAACTTCAATGGGCAATGCACCTGTGCCACCAATCGTTTCAAACGAGATGAAAAACTGCCATGCTAGCGGAATGACGAGGTAATAAACCATCATCGCGCCCATAATAAACAAGATCGGTGTCGCAAGCAAAAAGGGCAAAAAAGCGTTCTTTTCATTCCGATACAGCGCTGGTGCTACAAATTTCCAAACCTGTGCCAACAATAACGGAAAGGTGACACATAAGGAGGTGAAAAAGGCCACTTTCACTTGTGTGAAAAAGCCTTCATGCAACCCTGTGAAAATCATGCGCCCGCCACGTTCTAGCAACACATCAGCCAGAGGTGCTTGCAGAAAAATATAAACAATATCAGCTAGATTTTGTGTGCCTGAGCCAAAAGGGCGAATGAAACAGATCATGAAAACAACAATAAAGCACGCAAAGACAATGCCGATACGGTTCCGTAACTCTGTCAAATGGTCCATGATGGACATTTCGCCCGCACCATTTTCTTCGACTTCATCCGTTACGATATCATCTGCTGTGATTTTATCAGACATGTTTCACTGCCTATCTTATTGCCACTATCTGCCTTGGGATAATTATTAAGCAGATTTAGCTGATTTTGTTTTTGCCGCCTTCTTTTTAGCAGCTTTCTTTTTCGGAGCGCCTTTTGTGGTGGCCGACTTCTTGGGAGCGGGCTTTTTTGGGGCTGACTTTACAGATGATGACGCGCTTGCATCAGAGACTGATTTCAAATCAGCTTCAATTTGATCAGCACCTGTTGCCGCCTTTAGATCACCAGCAATATCTTTGACATCGCCGCCAATCATATCCGCTACGCCCTCTAATTCGCCTTTTCTGGCATCTTCCAGCATTTTTTTAACGTCTTGCATTTCATTTTGACGCGCAACATCATCAAGGCTTGAGGTAAATTCATTCGCCATATAGCGGGCTTTACGCATAAATTGCGAAAAGGTACGAAGAATACGTGGCATGTCTTTTGGGCCAACAACAAGCATCAGCACAATTGCCACCATTAAGAATTCTTGCCATCCCAAATCAAACATGACGATACGCCTTTCCTAGCCTTTGATGTATGACAGACAAGCAAAATTGCCTGTCTGTTTCATCATATGCTGCTTTATATGCTGCATAACCTTATCGGAGAGATTAGGACTTTTTGGCTGCTTTCTTAGCTGATTTTTTGGCCGATTTTTTTGAGGCTTTCTTAGCGGCTTTCTTGGCGGCTTTTTTCTTTGGCGCCGCCTTTTTGGCAGCTTTCTTTTTCGGCTTTGGCGCTTCTTCAATCACCTCTGCATCAGATGCCTCATTGCCAACATCCTCATCGCCCTTCACGCCATCTTTGAAGTTCTTAAGGCCTTTGCCGAAATCACCCATCAAGCCTGATATTTTGCCAGGACGTGCAAATAAAATAAGCACAACTGCTAGAACGATAATCCAGTGCCAAATACTTGTGAAACCCATGTCAGTCCTCTTTGCTATAAAAGCGTTTGTTATCCTTGCATCACTATAGACACCAAGACGCAGACGGGCAATGATTGTTTACTTAAAAAAACGATCCAAGCGGCAAGCTCACCATAGAGGCTTACCAATTTTACGCTTCTGGGAAGATGAGAACATCATCCTTGGCAACAGTCAGATAGACCTCTGCGCCAGATTCAAAATAATTCAGCCCAGGAATTTTTGCATGAAAATGATGTGTGCCATCTGATAAATGTACCAAAGTGGAACTGCCCAAAAGATGGGTTTCTAGCACAGAAAAAACTGGCGCTGCCTCGTTTGCAACAGGCAAATTATGAACACGCAGACTATCATTGCGCACCACAACCTCTACCTTTGCGCCCTCTGTCACATTTTGTGTTGAAATCTCGCCAAACACCGTTTGCACCAAGCTGTTTTTGACAATGGCTTTAAATTCATTGGCTTCCCCAAAAAAGGTTGCCACAAAAGATGTTTTTGGACGGCTATAGACATCGAGAGGACGCCCGATTTGTGCCACTTTGCCTTGTTCTAGCACGACGATTTTATGAGACATAAACATCGCTTCTTCCGCGTCATGAGTGACCATAATCGCCGCAATGCCTTTTTCGCGCAACACATGCAACAGCCTGTCTCTTACACGTTCGCGCAATCTGGTATCAAGACCAGAAAACGGCTCATCAAGCAAAACAAGAGAGGGTGATGGACAAATGGCACGCGCGAGGGCCACTCTTTGTTGTTGGCCGCCTGATAATTCATGCGGATATTGATCTGATAGATGCGAGATATCAAAATCTTCCATCACATCATGGGCAATTTGACCTTGATCTTTCTTGCTGCCTTGCAGGCCATAACAAACATTTTCCAAGACAGTAAGATGAGGAAACAAAGCGTAATTCTGAAAAACCAGCCCGATCCCTCTTTTATCAGGTTCAACGGCAAAGCCTGGGGCTGAGATAACAACATCATTTTGGATGATTTGACCAGCTTGAGGCACTTCAAGCCCTGCGGCTAAGCGCAATAAGGTCGATTTGCCGCAACCAGATGGCCCAAGTAAACTTACCACCTCGCCTTCCGCAAGTGTAAATGACACATCATTCACAGATGGCAAGCCAGCATAGCTATGGCTCATATTTTCAAAAGCCAAAAACATCAGTCGCCGCCTCCCTCTAAATCGGCAAATTCACCATCGGCAAATTCACTATCATCAAAAGCAGCATCATCAAAAGCAGCATCATCAAAGGCAGATTCCAACAAATCTTCATCGCCGCCCTTGACGTTATCTTCGTTATTTTCGCCAAGTCCACCAAGCACAATGCCTTTGCGCAACAAACCAGCTGATTTTAATTCATCCATACCTGGTAGAGAGTCAATGCTATCAAGGCTGAAATGATCCAAAAAGGCGGGCGATGTGCCCCATGTTAAGGGCCTGCCTGGTGTCCGACGTCTGCCGCGTGGCTTAATCCATCCCATTTCAAGCAAAATATCCATTGTGCCTTTTGACAGGCTGATGCCTCTGATTTCTTCAATTTCGGCTCTGGTTACAGGCTGGTGATAGGCGATGATAGCCAACACTTCCATTGCCGCACGTGATAAGGGGCGTTCGACTTGTGTTTCGATATTTAACGCTTCTGCGACTTCAGGGCGGGTGCGAAACGCAAAAGCGTCACCACGGCGCACCAACTCCACGCCTGAAAAAGCACCATATCTTTCTTCAATGATGGCAATTACAGGTGCTAGCTCTGTTTCATCTGACAAATGGGAAATGATATCTCTGTCACGTAAGGGCTGAGGGCTTGCGAAAATCAAAGCTTCAATCAATTTTGATTTTTGCAATAACGCTTCTGGGAATGTCTGGCCTGTTTGTGTCACACTATCACTCATATTAAGACAAATCCTTTAATCGCAAATAGATAGGGCCATAATGATTTTGTTGTCTTAAATTCACAACCCCTTCTTTTGCCAATTCTAAAGAGGCCACAAAATGAGACGCTATCGCAGATCGTTTATCAAGCGGCTGTTTTAACCCTGGTGGCAGGAATTGTTCGAGAACTGTCCAGCCAGGAGAGGTTTTTAACAAATGGCGCAAACGCCCTGCCGCCTCTTGCACCGAATATAAGCGGGTCGCGGCAATCGTTAAGGTTTGCGCCCCTTCAACAGACCGCATATCGCCGTAAACAGCAAGTAAATCATATAGGCTTGCTGTCCATAAAGGGTTTTCTGATTTGGTGAAATATTCTGGCATGCCGCGCGCGAAGGTGGCGCGTCCCAAACGAGGCAATGACATTAAACGTTTGGAGGCAGTCTGCATCGCCTCTAGACGCAAAAGTTGATACCGCAAGGCATCTGTCATATCGATGATTTCGTCTTCATCTTCTGCTTCAATTTCAGGAAGCAAAAGCCGCGATTTCAGATAAGCAAGCCATGCCGCCATCACAAGATAATCAGCGGCAACCTCTAAATTCAGATCTTTGGCTGTGGAAATATAAGAAAGATATTGTTCGGCAAGTGGCAGGATCGCAATTTTTGTTAAATCGACTTTTTGATCGCGCGCCAATGACAATAACAAGTCAATTGGCCCTTCAAATCCTTCTAGATTCACAAATAACGATAATTGCTGATCTGGCGTTTGGGCACGTGGTGGCCCGTCATCAAATGACGCATCATCATCGATATGCGTGTCTTCGCTGCTCACTGCAAAGCCACCTTACGCAAGATACAATCTTGACCCGCACGCTTTAGACCATCACATACGCCACGCGCATCTTCGGTCGGAATGGCTTCGGTTGTCACACGCCAGAAAATGCCCGAACTGCCTGTGTCAGCCTGCATTACCCCGAGGGTCAAACCTTGCAAACGCTCTTTGTGTTTTTGGGTTAGTAATGCCGCCACTTCTTCTGCTTTATCTTGTTGGCGGAACGCTGCCAATTGCACCATCATAGAGGGGCTTTTTGTGGCTTTTTCGGTAATCACACGTGGCTGGATCGGCCGTTCAATTGGCTTGATTTCTTCTTCATTATTCGCGCTTGCATCAAGCGCGGCTGTCATCTCATCTTTTGCGCTATCACCGTCTTCATTATTTGATTGATCGTCAGAAGATGGCGCATCTGTTTGTTGGTTTTCCGCTGTCTTTACCTCTAATGAGGACTGTTCTTCAGACCCAGATGTTTGTGTTTCAGATGTTTGGTTTTCTGATGTTTGTGTTTCTGGCAGTTTGACCTCTGGCATTTCAGGGGCCGCTGGCTTCAGCGGGATGACCTCGATATCCTGTTTATTTTCCTGAATATCATCAAGCATATTCATCACTGATGATTGCGCACCCGCGCTTTTATCTTCTGGTTCTGCTTCTGGCTTTTGTTTGAAACTGCTTGATTCTGATTTCAATACCACCACATTCACAGGACCCTGTGATCCAAGTTCACGAAGCAAAAACACAGCCGCACCTGCGGCAAGCCCTGCAAGCAGCACAAAGATGATAAGAGTGGCTGGCGTAATCTTTCTTGTTGCGTCTTCACCTTCGCGCATAATCTTTACATTTCCTCCGCAGCGTTAATCGACAGCAATTTCAAACCAGATCTAATCACGATTGATACCGCATTGACAAGATAGAGGCGTGATTTGGTCATTGCCACATCATCATCTTGAATGAATTTCAGCTTGTGATTGTCGCGCCCGCCATTCCATAGGCTATGGAAAGCTGCCGCTAAATCCATCAAATAAAAGGCCACTCTATGTGGTTCATGCGATTGCGCAGCTGATTCCACCAAGGACGGCCAGCTGACAAGCTGTTTGATGAGTTTCAGTTCCAATTCGTCACTCAATAATGATAGATCTGCATCATCAAAGTCAGAGATAGCGCCATCTTGACGGAAAACAGAACGCGCTCTGGCATGCGCATATTGCACATAGAAAACAGGGTTTTCGCGGCTTTTTTCCGTGACTTTTGCATAATCAAATTCCAAAGTTTGATCATTGCGTCTGGTCAACATGATAAAGCGCATCACATCTGCCCCAACCGCATCCATCACATCTGACAAGGTCACAAAGGTCCCAGCCCGTTTTGACATTTTTACTGGCTGGCCATTTTCTAGCAGGCTGACAAGCTGGCATAATTTCACATCTAGCTTTTTATCTTCGCCAGATAATGCTTTAACTGCCGCTGTCATGCGTTTGACATAGCCGCCATGATCTGCGCCCCAGACATCAATCATCTTGCAGTTTTCTGGTGCGTGATCAGTAATTAAGCGTTGGTATTTATCATAATGATAAGCGATATCAGAGGCAAAATAGGTCCATGTGCCATCTGATTTCTGCAACGGACGATCAACATCATCACCAAAATCAGTGGCGCGGAATAATAATTGTTCGCGTTCTTCCCAATCATCTGGTTTTTGTCCTTTTGGGGGCTCTAAAACGCCGCGATACACAAGACCTTGATCTGTCAAACTTTGTAACGCTTCATCCACTTTGCCATTTGTGGTGAGCGCCCGTTCAGATGAATAAAGATCCATGCTAACCCCAAGGCGTGCCAAATCGGCCTTAATGCCAGCCATAATGGCATGAATGGCAAAATCACGGATAATTGGTCTGATTTCAGACTCTTCTTGATCTAAAAATTGATCGCCATATTCTGATTTTAACGCCTCGCCAACATCTTTTAAATAGTCACCAGGATAAAGACCTGCTGGAATTTCCACCTCTTCACCAAAGGCTTCGCGATACCGCAAATAGGCTGATTGCGCCAATACATCAACTTGTGTGCCAGCATCATTAATGTAATATTCACGCACCACATCAAAGCCTGCAAATTCGAGCAAATGCGCCAAGCTGTCCCCAAAAATCGCGCCTCTGGCATGGGCGGCATGTAATGGGCCTGTGGGGTTGGCAGATACAAATTCCACATTGACTTTTTGATTGGCGCCCAATTGTGATTTGCCATAAGCTTCGCCTTCTTGATGGATTTGGCGCAATTGGTCTGGCCAAATGCCATCTGCCAAGCGCAAATTGATAAAGCCTGGTCCCGCAATTTCAACATCTGAAATCACATCTAATTGGCGCAATTCTGTGGCGTAAAGTTCAGCCAAATCACGTGGTTTCATCTTTGCTATTTTGGCTGTGACCATTGCCACATTGGTTGCCAAATCACCATGTGACATATCACGCGGCAATTCTACAACCATACGGCTTAAATCTGCGGCTTCGGGAAGGTGATTGGCTGTTACCAATTTATCTTGAATGGCTGTGATTTCAGCGGCAATTTGCTTAAATATTGTCATGTCAGGAAAGTATCGGGCCCATTTCAAAAATACGTTCATACTCTAATAGCGCATAGCGATCTGTCATGCTAGCCACATAATCACATACAATGCGCGCACGCATCGCTTCATCTTGGGGCAATTTATCTTGCCAATCATGGGGCAGTAGATTGGGCTCTTCCATGAATAGGGTGAAAAGCCGCTTTACCGCACGTCGCGCTTTTGACGTCATCCGATTGACCTTATAATGACGATAAACATGCGTGAATAAATATGCCTTCAGCATTTTCAAATCACCATCTGCTTGCGCGCTGAAACAAATAACAGGTGCAGAAAGCGTGCGCACATCATCAGCAGATTGCGGCGCATGATGGCGTAATAAGTCTTGTGACTTCGCCAATAAATCTTCGACAAAATGCGAAATCAGGCGTCTCGTTAATTCATGGCTTAGCCTGTTAATGGCCAAATCTGGCCATTGCGCCTGGATATCAGTCAAAATTTGCCCCACGACTGGTAAATCTTTTAAAGCGTCAAGTTGCAGTAACCCTGCCCGTAAGCCATCATCAAAATCATGTGACAAATAGGCAATATCATCTGATAAATTGGCCAATTGCGCCTCGATTGATGCAAAATGCGGTAACTGCAAATCAAAGGCCTGATCTAGCGTTTTAATGGTCGGCCTGATTGTGCCAGTAACAGGGCCATTATGTTTGGCAATGCCCTCCAATGTTTCCCATGTAAGGTTCAGCCCATCGAAACTGGCATAGCGTTCTTCAAGCTGTGTTAACACCCGAATGGTTTGTTCATTATGATCAAATCCGCCATAGGGCGTCATCACCTCATTCAGCGCATCCTCCCCTGCATGACCAAAGGGCGTATGGCCCAAATCATGCGCAAGGGCGATGGCTTCTGCAAGATCCTCATTGACGCCAAGCGCTCTGGCACAAGAACGCGCAATTTGGGCCACTTCAAGCGAATGCGTTAACCTGGTGCGGAAATAATCGCCTTCGTGATAGATGAAAACTTGTGTTTTATGTTTCAGACGACGAAAGGCGGCACTGTGGATGATGCGGTCACGATCTCGTTGGAAATCTGATCTTGTTGAAGAGCCCTCTTCTTCTTTGATCAGGCGGCCTCTGCTGTGGCGCGCCATGCTGGCAAATGAGCTTAAGCTGGCTGTTTCATCATAAAACATTGGGGATCGGCCTTTATTATTTTGGCTTAAGTGAGCCTTTTTCTATTTGGTAAAAATACCTCAGGCAAGACAAAGGAGCAAGCATTGCCACTCTTGATTTTATGGACTGGCATCTTCATATTAAAAGAAGCCAAAAGGCCAAAAATTTTCTAATAAAGGATATTAAGGTTTGGACACCCAGTCTTTCACCGTAACAGAAGCGGCTGCAAAGCGCATCGCAACCTTGCAAGAAGCAGAAACTGCGCCTTTTTTCCGCGTCAGCGTTGATGGCGGGGGCTGTTCTGGTTTTCAATATAAATTTGATTTTGATGATACCAAACAACAAGATGATTTATCCTTTGATGCGCATGGCGTAACGGTTCTGGTTGATGATATGTCACTTGGGTTTCTGCAAGGTGCTAGGCTTGATTATGTTGAGGAACTGTTGGGGTCCTATTTTAAAGTCGAAAACCCCAATGCGACTGCCTCTTGCGGCTGTGGCACCTCTTTTTCTATTTAACGTTATTTGGATAATCAGATGATGCGCATTGCCAGCTGGAACGTCAATTCTATGAAGGCCAGACTTGGCCATGTGATCGATTATTGTAAAGCAGGCCATACAGATGTCATTTTGGCACAAGAGCTGAAGATGACAGATGAAAATTTCCCCTATGAGGCGTTTCAAGACATTGGCTGGAATGTCGCAGTTCATGGTCAAAAGACCTATAATGGCGTTGCGATATTATCACCGCATGAGATAGAGGATGTGCAAAAAGGCTTACCCCGTCTCGTCCCAGAAGATGAAGAAGATGAGCAATCACGCTTTATTCAGGCCAAAATTAAAGGCCTGCATGTGGCATCCCTTTATCTGCCAAATGGCAATCCCTGCCCTGGACCAAAATTTGATTATAAGCTTCGTTGGATGAACCGCTTAAATCATTTGGCGCAAGACTTATTTCAATCAGAGGTCCCTATTTTGCTTGGCGGTGACTATAACATCATCCCACAAGCCATTGATTGTTATGATGAAAATGAATGGCAAGGTGATGCACTTTACCACCCAGAAAGCCGCTCTAGATTTTTCCAATTATGCCATATGGGCTATGTAGATGCCTTTCGTGCCTGCCATCCCAATGGCGCGCATTACAGCTTTTGGGATTATCAAAGAGGCGCATGGCAGAAAAATAATGGCATCCGCATTGATCATTTAATGTTGTCACCAGAAGCGGCAAATTTGTTGAAAGGTGCTGGCATTGATAAAGGACCAAGAGGCCTTGAACGCGCCTCTGATCACACCCCTGTTTGGTGCGATCTGGCAATTGGTTAAAAAAAAGAGAGGCTAAAGCCTCTCTTATTTTATGTGTTATTTCAGCTATGCCCTACAGATCAGCATAGACATGTGTTTCTTTATCAGCACCAGGGTGTGTTGTTGCCCCTGTTTCAGCAGAACCAACGGTTTGTGCATATTTCCAGATGGTGCCTGAATTATAATTGGTTTCTCTTGGCTTCCATTGTGATTTACGCTCTGCCAATTCTTCATCGCTCAAATCAACCGAAATTTCGCCTGTATTGGCATTAATGGTGATCATATCGCCATCTTTCAACAAACCAATAGGCCCGCCCACAGCGGCTTCTGGGCCCACATGACCAATACAGAAACCTCTTGTGGCACCTGAGAAACGGCCATCTGTAATCAGAGCGACTTTATCACCCACACCTTGGCCATAAAGGGCGGCTGTTGTGGCAAGCATTTCACGCATACCTGGCCCGCCTTTTGGTCCTTCATAACGGATTACCAAAACTTCACCTTCTTTATAGGTGCGCTCTTGTACCGCTTGGAAGGCTTCTTCTTCACTGTCAAAACACCGCGCTGGCCCAGTGAATTCTAGCACTTTCATACCAGCCACTTTTACAATCGCGCCTTGTGGTGCCAAATTACCACGCAAGCCAACAACACCGCCTGTTGGTGATAAAGGCATTGTGGTTGGATAAACCACCTTCTGATCTGTTGGGAATTCCACATCAGCCAAATTTTCGGCCATTGTCTTGCCTGTGACAGTGATACAATCACCATGCAAGAAACCGCCATCAAGCAGCGCTTTCATCAAAACAGGCACACCGCCAATTTCATACATATCACGTGCAACAAATTTACCACCGGGCTTCAAATCAGCAATATAAGGCGTGCGCTTAAAGATTTCGGCAACATCGTGAAGGTCAAATTTAATACCGACCTCTGAGGCCAAAGCTGGCAAATGAAGTGCCGCATTGGTTGACCCGCCTGTTGCGGCCACGACTGTTGCTGCATTTTCGAAAGCTTTGCGTGTCAAAATATCGCGCGGACGCAGATTTTTCGCCACCAATTCCATGACCACACGCCCTGAATGATAGGCATATTCATCTCTGGTTTCATAAGGTGCAGGCGCCCCTGCTGAGCCTGGCAGTGCCAAACCGATCGCTTCTGAAACACAAGCCATTGTGTTGGCTGTAAATTGACCGCCGCATGAGCCAGCGGATGGACAAGCCACACATTCTAATTCATGCAGATCTTCATCAGACATGTTACCAGCTTGGTGCGCACCCACCGCTTCGAACACATCTTGCACAGTCACATCTTTATCTTTGAAACGCCCTGGCAAAATCGAACCGCCATACATGAAAACAGATGGCACATTCAAACGCGCCATCGCCATCATCACACCAGGAAGCGATTTATCACAACCAGCCAAACCCACAACCGCATCATAACAATGACCACGCACTGTTAATTCGATGGAATCAGCAATCACTTCACGGCTGACAAGAGATGATTTCATCCCTTCATGGCCCATCGCAATACCATCTGTGACTGTGATGGTTGTAAATTCGCGCGGTGTGCCATCAAAATCTTTAACACCACGTTTTGCCGCTTGTGCTTGTCTTGCAAGCGCAATGTTACAAGGTGCGGCCTCGTTCCATGTGGAAACAACGCCAACCAATGGCTGGGCAATTTCTTCTTCTGTCATGCCCATCGCATAATAAAAAGCGCGGTGCGGTGCAGACTTCGCACCTACAGACACATGGCGGCTAGGTAGATTTGATTTATCGAATTTTGTCATTTTTCACTTCCCTTTTCGTGCCGCAATTGCGGTAACGGCATGATCTTATCATAGGTCTTGGCTGATGAAGCTCAACCGATTTTTTCACACAAACTCTGATTAACTTTCTTCTGATAATCGCTTTAACGCCGCTTGCAAGCCATCTCGTCTTGTTTCATCTTCAGCAAGGCGTCTGCGGTTTTCTTCGACAACAGCCTCTGGTGCTTTTGCCAAGAAACCTTCATTTTCTAATTTGCGCGACAATTTCATAATCTCTGCTTCAGCGGCTTTGATTTCCTTATTCAAACGCTCTTTTTCTGCGTCAAAATCAAGAATATCAGCCAATGGCATCGCAATATCGACCCCAGCCACTGTTGAGCGCGCTGATTGCTTTGGCAATTCGCCCTCAGAGGCAATGATGGCGGTCACGCGTGCCAAACGGATGATGGAGGCTTCCATATCAGATACAACCGCTTTTTGTGCGTCTGATAGACCACGCAACACCAAATCTGGTTTGGCTGATAATGGCACATTCATCTCAGCGCGGATGGTTCTGATTTCAGTGATCAAATCACTGACAAAATCAATTTGTGTTTCAGCATTGATCGCCAATGTGGCTGGCCATGAGCTTGTGATCAGCATATCGCTTGACCCAAAAATCTTTTCATTCAGCTCTTCTGTTAAAAATGGCATCATCGGATGAAGTATATGCAGGGCACGGCGTAACACTTCAGTGGCGGTTTTGCGGGTTTCTTCGGACTCTTTCAAGACAGGCTTGATATATTCCAAATACCAATCGCAATAGCTGTTCCAAATAAAGTGGTAAATGTGATCTGCCGCTTCATTAAAGCGATAGGCTTCAATGGCCTTTGCCACATTCTGGTTTGCATCATTTAATTTTGAAACAATCCATTGATTGACAGGCAATTTGACAGATTGCAAATCAAAATCAGGATAAGATGTCCCTGATAGTTCATTGAATTCTAGAAAACGAGCCGCGTTCCAAATCTTGGTCGCAAAATTACGATAGCTCTCAACACGCGCAATAGATAATTTCAAATCGCGGCCTTGCGCTGCCATGGCACAAAGCGTGAAACGCAACGCATCAGCGCCATAATCTTTGGTCAAATCAAGCGGGTCAAGCACATTGCCCTTTGATTTTGACATCTTTTGGCCTTTTTCATCTCTGACAAGCGCATGAATATAAACATCTTTGAATGGGACTTCGCCATCCATGATATACATGCTCATCATCATCATCCGTGCGACCCAGAAAAAGATGATATCAAAGCCTGTGACAAGCACCTCACCAGGATAATAACGTTTCAATTCGGCTGTATCTTCTGGCCAGCCAATGGTTGAAAACGGCCATAGGGCTGATGAAAACCACGTATCAAGCACATCTTCATCTTGGGTCAACTGAACTGACTTGCCATAATGCGCATCTGCGGCTTGTTGCGCGGCATCTTCATCCATTTCCACAAAAGGCGTCCCATCAGGCCCATACCATGCTGGGATCCGATGACCCCACCAAAGCTGGCGTGACACACACCAAGGCTGGATATTGCGCATCCATTCAAAATACGTCTTTGACCATCTTTCAGGCACAAAACGGGTTTGCCCGTCTTCAACAGCCTTAATCGCAGGGATCGCCAATTGCGCGGCATCCACATACCATTGATCCATTAACCATGGCTCGACAGGCACACCAGAACGATCGCCATGTGGGACTGACATCTCATTATCTTCGATATTACCCAGAGCGCCCATCTCCTCTAGCTCTGCCAAAAGTTTTTTACGCGCATCAAACCGATCCATGCCCTGATAGGCATCTGGGCCATTTTCGTTAATGGCAGCATGTTGATCAAAGATATTCAGCATTTCCAGCTGATGTCTCTTGCCAACTTCAAAATCGTTAAAATCATGCGCTGGGGTGATTTTCACCGCGCCAGTGCCTTTTTCAGGGTCAGAATAGCTGTCAGCGATAATCGGGATTTCGCGACCGACGATTGGCAATGTCACCGTCTTGCCGACCAAATCAGCATACCGCTCATCATCTGGATGAACTGCAACAGCCATATCACCAAACATGGTTTCAGGACGCGTGGTCGCCGCTGTGATAAAGCGCCCCTCTTCTCCTGTGACAGGATAATGAATTTGCCACATTTTGCCTGTGGTCTCTTTTTGTTCAACCTCAAGATCAGAGATGGCTGTTAATAATTTAGGATCCCAATTCACCAATCTTTTATCACGGTAAATCAAGCCATCTTTATGCAATTTCACAAACACTTTGCGCACCGCATCAGACAAGCCCTGATCCATGGTAAAGCGGCTTCGCTCCCAATCAGCAGATACACCAAGATGGCGTTGCTGATGTTCAATCATCCCGCCTGATTCTGCTTTCCATTCCCAGACTTTTTCAACAAAGGCGTCACGTCCCAAATCACGGCGGCTGATATTCTTTTCACCTAATTGACGTTCCACAACCATTTGTGTGGCAATGCCTGCGTGATCCATACCAGGTTGCCATAAAGAATCACGCCCCGCCATTCGGTGATAACGGATCAAGATATCTTGCAAGGTAAATGTCAGCGCATGACCCATATGTAATGACCCTGTGACATTGGGTGGCGGCATCATAATGGTATAGGGTTGTTTATCAGAAGCAGGATCACAGGCAAAAGCGCCTGCTTTTTCGCTGGCTTCATACCATTTTGTTTCAATGTCTTGTGGCGTATAGGTCTTGTTTAACATCACGTTATTCACTTTGTTTTGATCAATCCTGGGTTTTCGATCTATCCTGCCACCACATGGCCGTAGCCGATCAGTATGCCCTATTTGGATATATTAAAAGTGGTAAACTTATAGGATGGAAACCGCAATTTGTCACGCCAGATAACGCATTTCAAGAGATAGAATGATGCCAAATCAGGCTTTTTCGTGCTGCAAGAAAGATCTTGCCTTACCCTTTGCTCTTTGAGCTTGGTTTGCGTGACGATTTCGGGTGTTTTTGAGGGCTGGTTAACGCCTCTTCAATCAAATCAGTCATATTGCCTTGTAACCAGCTTGAGACCTGTTCTTTGATGATTGAACGTAAAGCGCCCCGCACCGCACCTGAAAAACCTGAAGCATCTTCTTCTTCTTCAAAGCTGGTATCAGACACAATATGTAAGGTGGGATGGCTGATTGGCTCATCAAAATCCACTTCTGTCTCAGGATAAGCGGTTGCCTCATCTGATTGCTCTTCTGGCTCAGGAGCAAACATTTTCTGAACTTCTTGTGCTGGATTTTCCACCGCAGGCTGGGCAATAGGCACTTGAATATTTGGCTGGATCACATGTGGCATTTCCCCACTTGCCTCAGCTGAAATGGGATCAAAAGACAAGCGAGACATTGGTGTTTCAGCAATATGGAATGAAAAATCTTCTTCTGGAAAGCCTGCATTTTTTGGGGCATTTTCAGAAGGGGTATCATCTGTTTTACCCTGCCCAGAAACAAGCACCTCATCTGGCTGTGAAAGGGTTTTTTTCGGCTCTGGCTTAGCTGCTTCAATGGCTGGTTTTACCATCATATCTGGTACGGATGGATTGCGTGGTAAACCTGTATAATACCCACCGCCGCGCCGACCAAGCGGCTGTGTCAATTCGGTGATTGGCACAGTATTTGATGCAGTATTTGGTGCAGTATTTGGTGCAGTGGTTGGCATCTGGTCACTTGCAAGTGGCAGATCTGGCGTCTCTGCTGTGGATTGATTATCCACGCTTGCAGGTGATGGTGTAAAAGTGGGTTCTGTGTTTTGTGGCGCAGGTGCCAGTGATGCGGAAACAGGCTCTCTTTTGCGCACAATCTGCGACATTTCTAGCGGTTTTCGGCCAAGACCATCTAATTCACGCGCTGTCACAATCCCAGAAGCGGCAATGGGCGCAGTCTGCGTTATAGGGCGCGCAGTCTCTAGGATATCAGCCTCTCTTTGATGCTCTGAAACAGGTTTGTGATCAGAAGAAAGGGATCGGTCTTTTGCCGCTGCTTCAGGCGAGAGCGTTGATTTCGTGATTGGCTGTTGGGTGTCCGCAGTATCTTGAAAGATTTCATCTTCATCTTTGATTGGATTGCGCCACACAACATGGTCAAGGGTGACAATATCATCTCCCTTGCCCATTTTATCTTCAGACATTTCGACAAGTTTACGGATGGCCTGCAAAGCCTCTGTCACTTGTTTATCGTCACGTCTTGTCATGAAAGATCTGGTTCCCTCAAAAAGTCACATGCAACCCTTTTGAAAACCATACCTTATTCAGGCAATTCTGCAAGAGGCAGGGCACCTGTAAACACATCACGTGGTGCTGGCATGTTATCAAGAGTTTCCAATTCACCAGACAGACCAACCGCATCAAGATCCAATTTACCAACGGAGGCAAGAAGGCGATAGCGGTTAATCATGATGGCTTGTTCAGCGCGCAACAAACGCACTCTGGCATCACTAACACTTTGCTCTGCATCTAATTGATCTAAAAAGATTTTCTGACCAAATTCGACTTCAGCGGCAATGCCTTCTGCAACCAGCATAGCTGCATTTAATTCCGCTTCGACAGCCTGTTTTTGGGCTTGGGCGGCACGCAAAGACCGTAAAGAGGATCTGGCATCCAATGTGACTTTACGTCTGGCATCAGCCAACAGATATTTGGCACGCTCCAAATTTGCTGATATTTCGCGCCCTTTGGCGCGTGATGATGGTGTCACCAAAAACGGCGAGGTTAGAACGATTTGGCCTTTTACATCCAATTTATCATTCATATTGCCTTTGCCATAGCTGTCTGTGGCAGACAAAGTGAAATTTACTTTCGGCAACACAGTGCGGGCCAATACATCAAATTGTATACGCGCAGACCGTTCAGCCAATGCGGCTGACTGCATATCAGGATGATGCGCAATGGCCAATTCTTCTGCCGTAACAAGGCTTGTTGGCAAGGTCATATCCATCGCAGGCAAGCTAAGGCTGTCACCTGATAGACCTGTTAAAGAATGATATTCATCACGTGCGGTTTCTTCATCATTTTGGGCTGCAATAAGATTCGAGCGCGCACGCGCCAAACGGGCTTCTGCTTCAGAAAGACGGGTTGCTGTGGTGGTACCAGCCTCCAATCTGATTTTGGTTGCCTCTGTTTGCGCTGTGAGGCGCGCCACATTATCTTCTTGCAATAATCTGGCATCAGTTGCGGTCAACAAATTCAAATAGGCTGTAACAATCGATAAGATAACGCCTTGTTCTTGCGCACGATAAGACGCACGTCTTGATTCCACATTATATCTTGCCGCCTGCAATCTGGCATCACCTTCACCAGAATCATAAAGACGCTTTGAAATACCCACTTTTGTTGAAAAAGATTGGCTTGACGCAAAGCCGCCTGATTTATGGCGGTTATCACTTTCTGTATGAGAGCCTGTGACCGTGACTGTGCCTGTCAAATCATTTCCCGCGGTTGCCTGTGGCAATGTTTGAACCGTTGCAGAATAACTTAATCTAGCCGCTGTGAGGCTGTCTGATTGTGCCAAGCCAGAACGCAAAGCATCGGTTAATGTGTCAGCTTGAGCGCTCGCCCCAAAGGCGGTGGCCATAACAAAAGCAAAGCGGATTTGACGGATCATGATTTTACCCCAGTTTTTTTATGCAAGACATAAGTGACGGTGCCAATGGAACCATCATACATAATCTATACGATAAATTCAGCGAAAAGATGAAAAGCGCAGGGCAAAAAAACACTTGGCTTTATCTTGGCTTTATCTTGGCAACATCTGATCTGTTAAAAGACAAAACCAGGTTTTGCTTTAAATTCTGACAAGGTTGGCACTTGCGCATTAAATAGACCGCGTCTTGAAAAACCACTGCCAGAGCGCGACCACAAGCTCGCTTCGCCTTGTGCTGTTCCCGATGTGCGCCAAATTGCAGCACATTGGCCCTCTGGTGCCAATTGCGACAATAACTCTTCTGGCATCACTTCCACACCACCTTCGATGATGATGGCATCATATGGGCCTTCAGATGGATAGCCATCTGTTAATTTGCTTTTCAAAACAGCGACGTTGCCAATTTCCATTTTACCAAGCAATTCCTGGGTTTTTTCAACAGCGCTATTACGGTTATCAATGGCGATGACAGACGCGCATAATTGCGACAATAAAGCGGCTGTATAGCCTGTCCCTGCCCCAACAAGCAGAATGTTCTGCGCTGGCTTCAGATCTAGCGCTTGCAACATCCGCCCCATGACCATGGCTTCGATGATATAACGACCACCAGCCAAAGTTAAATCTTCGTCAATATAAGCGACATCGCGCAAAGCACGCGGCACAAATTCTTCTCTTGGCGTAGAGGCAAAGGCTGATACAACGCGTTCATCAATGATTTTATTTGGCTTAATCTGGCTATCGATCATGGCCTTACGCGCTGTTTCAAATACTGTTTGAGACATGGTATCCCCCGCTTTACAACATGTATCACGCCCTGATCAAACCCCAACAATGTGACAGGCAATGTGACGGGCGCGCCTAAACTTTGGGAACTTATAGCCCTTCATGGATGAATATTCAATGGCTGAAACAGCATTTCACCTATCTCATTTAGCGCGTAAATGAAGATTTTTTCAGCTTGATGATTGACTGCATGTCCGCCATGCAGTATCCCCTTGTGTCATAGGCCCGGTGGCAGAGTGGTTATGCAGCGGTTTGCAAAACCGTGGACATCGGTTCAATTCCGGTCCGGGCCTCCATTTTCATGTAAAAATTACTGTGATTTGCGGCATTCCTTAGCCGCTGGCATATGTCCTACTTCTGGCGTTGCGCCTTTTATCGATACTGATAGACTGATAATATGAATAGGCCTATGATTTATAAAAAGGCCCAATCGCCTAGCGGCAACATAGTCCAATCAGCTAGGCTGTCGAACAGAATGTCCCTTTAGCTTTATCACCTTGGGCTTTATCGTAAAGGATCCCTGTCTCAATGCGCGTTTTGATTTCCATATCGGCGTTATTACTATCCGTGTTTTTGTTCCAGATGAGCACAGGCACATTAGGACCATTGGATGCGTTATCTGGTCTTGCCATTGGCTTTAGCCGCACGGAAATTGGTCTGATTGGCTCATCCCATTTTGTTGGTTTTATTCTTGGCTGTTTTATCGCGCCTATGCTGGTGCGACGTGTCGGCCATGCCCGCACCTTTACCTTTGTCGCAGGCCTGTCGATCATTGGGGTGTTATTACATCCGATTTGGCATAATCTGTATTTCTGGATGATCTTGCGCGTGTTTTCTGGCATCGCTGTTGCTGGTGCGGCAACGGTGATTGAAAGCTGGCTAAACGCCAAGCTGACCAATGAAAATAGATCACGCTATTATTCTTTTTATCGCACATTTGATATGACAGGCGCCCTATGTGCCCAAATATTGATTGCCACATTACCGCCAGCTGTCTATCTGTCCTATTCTCTCGTGGCGATCCTGCTTTGCTTATCCTTCTTTCCGTTGGCCTTAACGCAATCGGTTCAGCCCACCTTGCCAGATCACAATCGTTGGCGGCCATTTCTCGCCGTTCAGATTTCGCCTCTTGCGGTGGTGGCTGTGTTAATTGTGGGTGCCACAGGGGCCGCCATTCGCATGATTGGCCCTGTCTTTGCTTTTGATAATGCCTTGTCAAACGCCCAAATTGCCATGTTTCTTGCGCTCTTTGTTTTGGGTGGGGCCTTGTCACAATTTCCGATTGGCTTTTTGGCTGATAAATTTGCCAAACGCACATTAATGATGGTGTTGTCTTTTGCCACCATCATCATGTCAGCTTTGATGCAGATCCCCTTATTTGCATTATGGCTAGGAGATCAACAAATCTTCATTCTTGCCTTTTTCTTTGGCATGGCAACTATGCCGCTTTATTCGTTGGCGGCCACCCATGCCAATGATTTATGTCATACCGAAGATATGACCGATCTAAGTGCGTCATTAATCTTTTTCTTTGCCATTGGGGCGATTGCCTCACCTGTTTTAGCTGGTAGCTTGATTGATCAATTTGGGCCAAATAGTTTGTTTATCTATTTTGCCATGTTACATATTGGGCTGTTTCTATTCGGGGCCTACCGTGTTATGAAACGCCCTGTGATCCATTTCACGAAACCTTATCGTTATATTCCGCGGACCAGCTTATTCATTGCCAAAACAGTTAAAAGCCTTCGCGGTCAACAATCTGAGTGATTGAACAGATCTATGACAAAGACAAGTGCAAATTTCTTGATGCTGATTGTGGCTCTTATCTGGGGCACAACATTCATTGCTCAAACCACTGGCATGGATACCATTGGTCCGCTTTCCTTTACAGGCGCGCGCTATGGCATTGGTATGGCAGTGATGGTGCCGTTGGCTTATTGGGAAATG
>JBMHDH010000049.1:0-13967 GCA_049889495.1 Puniceispirillaceae bacterium (SeqCode)
CATTAAAATTACTTTTAATATATGATTCATTGGATTCGTTTTGAGCGATTATATTTTTGCAGAGAACGATTAAAATCTCCTCGGCCTCGCTGCCCACGAATCCCTTCCAAATTATTCAATTGTCAAAAAGCGCTGCAAGCCTCAAATCACCTGACTTTTACTTGCGCCCCAAAAGCAGTCCCGCTCCAGAGGTGAGGCGTGTTATAGGACCACACTCCCACACTGTCAAACACTAAAATCAGTTTTTATGCGTTTTTTTTAAAGTTTTTTTTATCAACGCGCAAAAGACTGATTTTTCTTTGTTTTTTGTAAGAATGATACGCAGATCTATTAGGTTATGAAAGATTATGACCAAGGCGTATCGCTTGCGACAAAACGCTGCCCTTGCCCTACGCCTCTGTTATGAGTGATGCTATCTTTTAAGTGATACTATCTATTACATGATACTAGCTTTTAAATGATGTTGGAATGAAACGATCATTTCGTCGCAAATAGGGACAGGATCCGTTTATGGCATGACTAACATAACCACCTCACATGGCCCTGCCCCCGCCGCACCATGGGCAAAAATGCGCCAGCCCTTAACCATGGGGTTGCGCGCTTCGCCGCAAGATCGCTGGCTGATGGCAGATGATGCCTTTGATCCCTGCGCATCAAGCGAATCACAAATCGCCTTAAAACAGGCCTTACATGATACGAATCACAAAGATGTCTTTGCGGCCTATGATGATGCCAGCGCAGCAGCAAAGGAAACCTATGATCTTGTCAGATCGTTTTTGAACACCCACCACCAAAAGCAGTATGATGCCCAAAATGCCCTGACCTTGGCAGAGGGGCTTCACCCGCTAGAGGCGGCGGCGCGCTCAGTGCCAGAAGATCTGTTATTACTGGCACCAGACAGGCAGGGCCAGATGCCAGTATGGCATTTACGTGCCGCAAGCTTATGTTTTCCCTCTCATTGGGCCTTATCGGATAAGATGGGACGCGCATTGGCTGCGATTCACGACCCTGTGCCAGAGTTAAATCAACGCTTGGCCACGCCGATTGATCGATTCTTTGATGCCATGCGTCCTGATATCATCAGCCATCGACGCAATTGGACCTTACAAATTGATAATGCGTTATTTGCGCCGAACCGTTCTGAAAGCGCGCCGCTTACCACAGATACTGTAAAAGACAGGTTGTTTGTGCGCGTTGAACATCAAAGCTTTCGCAAATTACCACTGTCTGGCTGGGTGCTATTCACCATTCGCACCAGCATGGCTCCGCTTTGTTTATGGCAAGATGATCCTGACAGTTTGCAAGATTTGATCATTTGCCTTGATGATATGTCAGCCCCCATGGCGGCCTATCGTGGCATGTCATCTTACATCCCCCCTCTGAAAGCGTGGGTGTCACAAAGAAACGCGAAAAAATAATTATAAATTTAACGTTTTCTTCATAATTCTTCTTCACACTAAATCCGTAAGGAGAGGGAGTTTCAGTTTTGTTTATGTTGCTATGCTGTCCTTTTTACTGAAAGCGCGCTCGCCTTTTTGTTGCATCAGCATCAGGCAGGAATCATGCGAATTGAGGATCGGAAAAAAGTCACACTAGTCAGCGGTTTTTTTGGCTCTGGCAAAACAAGCTTCATTCATAACATCCTACATCACATCACAGACCGACGATTGGGCGTTATAGTCAATGAAACTGGCCTGCCGACTGATTTCCCCGCTTTTTCGCACGCCGATAGCCCGCATTTACTACGCAGCATTGATGATTGTCTGATTGACCCGTTCAGCACAAGCTATAGTGATGCGCTGATTGGGTTTTTAGAACAATATGAGGCCTATGACCATTTGATCATTGAGGCACAATCTGAATTACCATTGGCAAAGCTTGTCCAATTAATCAGGCAAAATCGGGATTTATCGCTTCATAAGATCATCACAATTGTGGATGCCTTGCATTTTTCTGATCTTCTTGAAACTGGCAAATTTACTGCTGCGATTCATAATCAATTAGATTATGCCGATCTTTTTATTATGACCAAAACAGAACAAGCAAATTATGATCAATTGGTGCAAACAAGTGTCTATTTATCACATGGTTATCCCGCAACGCCTGCCTTTGCGACATACCCAAGCGATACTGAGTTATCAGCTCTTTTATTTGCGGAACATAAAAGCAAGGACAAAGCGCGAAAACATTATGCGCAATCTACAAGGACACATGCAAGCGAGGTCAGATCTTATATCTTAGGGGCAAAACAGCCTGTGAGAAAATCCGAATTCCGTGAAATTTGCCAGAAATATCATCAAGTAATTTTGCGCGGCAGAGGCATTATTTCGACCAATCGAGGGCGCTTCTCTTGGCGACAAATTGGCAAAGATTGCACCCTCACACCGCGCAATGCCAGCCTGATTAAAAAAAGTGAAACACATAGCAGCTTGGTCAAATTCATCACAACGCATCCAGAAGATACCCACAATCAAAAAGATGATTTATGTGATGCCTTGCGCGAAATTGGCTTTGAGGCCTTCTAACTTCGTTCCACGGCTCACAAAGATGACGTGAGGAAATTCCAACATGCTTGAGCTACTGATCCTTTTGATTTTATTCGGCGTGGTGGTCCACGGATGCAGGACCATCCCCGAGATTTTGGAATGGTTGAACCTGGTCATAAGACGCATAGGTTACGCTATCCTGTTCCTCATTTTTTTAGGTGCTTGCCTAGCCATTTTAGGAGCGATCCCAATGGCCGCCAGCTAGGCACTTACCCAGAGATAACAGCCATGAAACCGTAAAAAAACCCTCTTTCAGGCTGATATCAGGATTTTGCAGCAATCGCTTTATTCGGATCATAAAATGGTTTTGGCACAATCTCACAGCCCCGATCACCTAAAGTGGTTTTGATCACAGCCTTGGTGCCAATGGTGCTATGGTCTGTTGATACCATGGCAAGCGCGATATTGGCCTTCAATCTTGGGGAATAAACCGCAGAATTGACCTGACCAATGATTGTGCCATCAATCTCAATCGGCCATCTTTCATCATTAGACCCTGTGATTGGCGGGCCATCAAAGACAAGGCCAACTTGTTGCCGCGTAATGCCTGACTGTTTGATTTTTTGCAACGCGGCTTTGGATATAAAGTCAGCCTCCATATCCAAATCAACCAACCTGTCCATCCCCAATTCAAAAGGGTTATTTTCGAGCGTCATATCGGCATGATAAGACAACATGGCCGCTTCGATACGTCTGATGCTTGATGTATGGCCGGGCTGCAACCCCATTGGCGCACCAACCGCCATAATATGCTCCCATAACGCATCGCCATGCGCGCCATCACGCAAAAAGATCTCATAGCCCAATTCGCTTGACCAGCCTGTCCGCGAAATCACCAACGGCACACCATGCCAATCATATTCCATAAAGCGGTAATATTTCAGCTCAGCAGGCGCATCACCAAAGGCGGCGCGCAAAATATCGCGTGATTTTGGCCCTTGCAATTGCAGGGGCGAGACATCTGGTTCCGTGATGGTCACATCCATCCCAGATGTTGCCGCCACCCCTTTGGCCCACAATAAAACGTCACTATCAGCGATCGATAACCAGAAATGGTTTTCGCCTAATTTCAGCAAAATCGGGTCATTGATGATGCCGCCATCTTGATCTGTGATCAGCACATATTTGCATTGGCCAACCGCGCAATTTGACAGATCACGACAGCTTAAAAATTGCGTGAATTTCGCCGCATCTGGTCCCGTGATTTCAACTTGCCGTTCCACCGCAACATCACACAAAATCGCGTCATTCACCAAATTCCAAAAATTCTGCACAGGATCACCAAAATCCCGTGGGATATACATATGATTATAGACCGAAAACCCTTTTGCCCCCCAGCGCAAAGCCGCATCAGAAAAAGGTGATTTGCGAACTTGAGTCCCAAAGCTGAATTTTTGAAAATCTGATTGTTGCGACATGATGATTTCACTTTTTAAAAGGAGGTTAATAAACGGATGATATAGCCAAAGACACTAAGATAGAGGCTAATGCGATATCGGTAATCTGTGATCCATCACATGAAACCACAAAGGGGGCAGCAGTGCCATAAAGATCATAACCGCATAATTGGCTGGCATTTCATGGGTTTCTGGTTGTTGTGATAATTCAGGATAGGCGCATCTGGCATGGCTATGGTGATGCGAATGAAGCCCAATATTAAAGGTCGTCCAATCGCCTGCGGCATGGCGGCTATTCCATGAATGATGATGGGCCACGGGCTCTGCTCTTCCTGCCGCATCCACAGCCCGAAGCAAGCCATAATGCTGAATGTAATCAACGGCCTCTGTTAATACCAAGGCAACCAAGGTTTGCACTGCCAAAAACAACAAGCCAAGCGGCCCTGCGATAACATAAGATATCGCAATCACCACCCCTTGCAGAAAGAGATAATGATAAAGACGGTTTGAAAGGCCAAAGACAGACTCTTTGCAATTGCGCAGGCGGCGCGCTTCAATAGCCATCGCAGACATATAAGACATGATCAGGACGCGTACGAAAAAACGATAAAACCCCTCACCTTTTCTGGCTGTCGCAGGATCTTTTAATGTGCCAACATGAATATGATGCCCATAAATATGCTCAATTCTGAAATGCCCATATTGCACAAGCACCAAAATCCCAATGCCAAGGCCGCGCCACATCTTTGATGATTTATGAATCAATTCATGCGCCGCAGTCATCCCAATGGCACCTGAGACCATCCCCACAGCCGCCCCCATCATCACAGCATCACTTGCCTGAAACGCGCCACTGCTAAGCCGCCACAGCGCAACCCCAATCAGCCCTGCCACCATCGGCAACACCAAAGCCAGCGCGATATGATGCACCATCTTATGCACCAATTGTTCAGATGGGGTTTGCAAAGGCCGCAAGATGACATCCATCACAGGCAAGATGATCATTACAAAAGGATAAATCACCAATCCCATAGCTGGCCTAATCTCACCACCAAATGGCACAAATGACAGGCTAGCACACAAACCAAGAAGCACAGGAAAGATGATGTAATTCATAAAATAAACACTCTTTGTAACACAAGGGCGCGTCACCAGATCTTGGCTAACCCGGCCCTGCTATGGCACAAACTAATCTGGCGTACAAGCCCGTCAAGATGGGGGCGCAAGATAAGGGGTATAAATAAGAGTTGGTTCAGATGAGGGCACAGGAAAACAGCCCCTCTCATAGAGGCTTTGTTGCAATACCCCTTTCAGATCATCTGGCGTTTTATGGCTTGTGACAAAAGGCAGGCCAAGACGTTCTGCCGTCCAACCAATCACAACCAGCTGATCTGACGCCGCATCATATTTTTGCGCCAACGCCCATGACCGACAATCAATCACCGCATAATCAGCCTTGCCTTGGCGCACAGCCTCAAGCGAGGCACGGTGTGATCCTGTCTGAGTTGCGCCCCTACGCAAGTGATCAGATGCGATAGAGCTATCTTCTACCAACGCCAAATAGCCAGATAAGGACATCTCATCATTAAAGGCTAGTCTCTTTTGGCTAATCAAATGGTCAAATGCGCTGGCGGCTGGCGTTTCTGGCGCATCTTCTTTTTGGCCAGCCAGAGCCACGATAGCAGAGCGGTAATAAGGGCCGCGCCCACCCTCAAAGGAGCTGTAATCAGCTTGGGCAATCGGCAAAAGATACCTATCAAAACCGCGTGTTAACGGCCCCCAACAAGATTGGGACAATAATAAATGATCCGATTTCCAATGATCGTGAAGGCGATCACCACTAAGCGAGAGATACTGATCTGGCAAGGCAAGATGCGGTACCTGCTTGACCAACGCCTCACGCACATTGCCCCAAAAACCTTGGATAGCCGCTCGTTCTTCTGGCCAATCATACATCGGGAATGAAATCAGCGCCTCAGCCACCACGTCTATTGGCTTTCAATAGTAGCAGGATGCACAACAGGCTCTTTGGCACGAAACGCAAAATCACGCCATAAGGCCATATAATTGGGATAAACATAGCTGTCATTTCGCTCAGCCCATTGCTGTTTTTCAGCCTGATATAAGCCAGGCAATTCATACCAAGGTGCTTTGGGATGGGTGTGATGCACCAAATGCAGATTATTATAAAGATACAGCCACGCAAGCGGGCTCTTCTCCACAATGATGGTGCGCCCTTCTGGTGCCTCATGCCAGCGATGTTCAGCATAGCTTCTCAGCGAGATCAGTGATAAGGCTGGCCAACAAACCGCCAACCCATAAACCCATAAGGGGATGCCCATCATCTCTATCATCATCAGTATCACAGCGGCCGCTGGCACATGCAAACACCATGCCAACCGAACCCCAGGGGCCTTTTGCCTCACCAGTTGGAATTCACTTGCGAAAAAAGCAAAAAAAGACAACCACGGCCCCAAAATGACACGGCCAAGCATGGTATTATTCAGGATAAGCAGATGTTTCATCACAACAGGCAAAACCTTATGCTGCCATGCCGCCCAATAATAACTTTCGGGATCTTCAAACGGGTCTGTTAAAATCTGATTTCTATGATGCTGGCGATGGGTTTGTCTATAGCGCCGATAAGGGTGAAGCAAGGATAGGGGCAAAAATAATAACGCTTCATTGAAAATAATATATTTTGTGGGATGCCCGTGGATGGCTTCATGAGTTAAGGATGAATGAAAGGCACTCATCACCGCCATGACAATAAGGGCGGCGATCGGTGCGATATCAAATAACCAAAAGCCTGCCACAAACCAAGAGCCATAACAGACAATAATCAACAAAAATGTTGGCCATTCGACGCGCATTCATCACCCACTTAAAAACATTCCCCATTTTTGTCTAAGTGAAATTAGTGCCATTTGTCTAGTGTGATTTGCCCCACAATATCCCCTGCCCAATTTTTTACCGCAGGATAAAAATAAGGCTGAAGCGATGGGTCAATGGGATAACCAAGGGCGCTGATCACGCCGCCAAGGGCAACCTCTGCGCCTCTTTTACTGCCATCTCTTGCCTTTAACATCATGCCCAAACCCAAATCATGAAAGGCCGCAGAATAAACCCCTTCCGCGCCAACTTTGACTGTGATCCGCTCCCCAAAAGCCGCGTTAATCGCAGAACAAGCTCTGTTCTGCCCAGCCATATGAAACGGTTTTTCGGCAATGGCCTTTCGCAAAGCCACGCAAGCCTGTTCTCTTAAGGGCGGCAGATATCCCCCACCAGCAAATAACGCAAAGGCGCGTGCCCAATTGCCAAGCGGCCCACTATAGACAGGTGCCCCGCACCCATCCACCGCTTGCGGAAAGGCCATTAAATCAAGCCCTGTCATCGCATCAAGCACCCCCAAAATACGTTGTTGCGCTTGATGAGATGATGCCGCATATCCTGTGGCACTGCCTGTAAGACAATGTGCCAAAATCATCATGCCAGCATGTTTGCCACTGCAATTATTATGAATTTTTTCAGGCTGATCAAAGCCGCGCACTTGCGATATCAATGTGTCTTGATCTAATGACCAATGCGCACCGCAAATCAAATCATCTGGCGAGAGATGATATTTCCCAAGCAAGGATTGCACCGCCTCGCTATGAAGCGGCTCACCATTATGGCTGGCACAAATCAGCGACAAATCTTGCGCGACAAGAGGCGGCATGGTGGCATCCTTTTGTTGATCATCCAACCATAATTCAACCAAAGATAACGCTTGCAAAGGTTTCATAGCAGAGCGCGGAAAGATCACGCCTTCATGATCTCCCAGCCCCAAAATCACCTGACCATCTCCATCACATAACGCCACATCCACTTCATGGACACTTTCAATGGCATGATTTCGGTTAACCAAAACACGCATCGGCTCTGATGCATGAAAGGGTAAGGATAGTTCAGGTTTTAAATCAGCCTCTGCCATAACAGCCTCTTTGTCATTGTTTGGCGCACCCCGCTATCAGCCATCAAGCGGCGCCGCACCACCATTTTTTGTCAATTTTTCTGCCAAAGGGGCAAGCCGCTCTTGGCGTTGCAATGCCGCTTCTGACGGCTGATAGGATGCCAGCAAGTCTTGCCATTTCTGGCAAGCGCGCTGATCAGCTGATTGCCCGCCATTGGCTTGCCATGTCCCATAATTGGCAAGATCCGCATTTAAAGGCTCATAAAAGGCATCACGAAACCGCGCCATTGTATGTGAATTATCAAAAAAATGCCCGCCAGCCTCAGTCTCAGCAATCGCATCCAAAGCAGCATCTATCTCATCTTCTTTATCCAATGATTGCAGTTCTGCGATAATTTGCAAGGCTTCACAATCGGTGATGAATTTTTCAAACCCGAAAGTCAGCCCCCCTTCCAACCAGCCAGCGGCATGAAGCACCAAATTGGCATGGCCTTGCATAGCACCCCACAAGGCATTGGTATTTTCCAAATTACCTTGCGCATCTGCCATATTCGAAGCAGACCCTGCCGCAGACCGCCAAGGCAAGCCGATATAACGTGCCAATTGCCCTGAAATCATCTGCATTTTCACATGTTCTGGCGTCCCAAAGGCAGGCGATCCAGACCGCATATCCACATTAGAGGCAAACCCGCCATAGCTGACAGGCGCGCCAGCCTTGGTTAATTGCGACAGCGTAATGCCTGCCAAACATTCCATATGTTGTAATAACAAGGCCCCTTCAATCGTCACAGGCGCCATCGCCCCTGCCAAACAAAAAGGCGTGATCACAGATAGCTGGCCATAACGGGCAAAATCAATAATCGCCTGTGCCATTGGCACATCAAAAATACGCGGTGAATTGGAATTAATCACAGTCATGACATGTGGATTGGCCTGAAAACAAGCCTCATCAATTGCCATCGCGGTTTGAATCATCTCGAAATTTTGCATGATCTGGCCGCGGCCTCTGGCATAAATCGACATGATTTTATCGCAATGACCAAGCTGGGTGTGAGTCATAAAAATATGGCGCAGATGGACGGGGATATCTTGTGGTTCAGGTGCCACCGATTGAATATGAAGCACATCCATCATTTGCGTTAATTTCACAGCCTCAACAAAGCTTGAGGCATCCCCTGCTCTACGACCTCTTTCATAATCACTGACATTTGGGCATCCCCCTGCTGGCGTGAATAACAGACTTCTTTGGTCCAACATGCGATCATAATCTGCATAAGGGGCTTTTATCATTATCTTAGGCGGACAGCTTGCCAAAGAGGCTGCGACCAAATCTCTTCCGATGCGGACCACATCCCCAGTTACACGTGCCCCTGCACTGATAAAAATGTCACGCGCTTCCTTCAGCATAAAATGAATGCCCAGCTCTTCAAGGCCGCGCAATGCCGCTTCATGAATCGCCGCAATTTTATCTTGTGAATACAGATTTTGTGGCTCTAAAAGATAGCTGATCTGGCGATAAGGATGTCCCTTACCAGAGGTAGCGTTGCTGGCTCCTCCTATTGAGGGGGCTGATTTTGACCGACGACGCCTTTGCACCATTACCGCTCTCCTGCCACGATCTGATTACTATCTTGTATTGTGCTTTCATAATGATAGGCGACATCTGCCACGGGGATAAGCTCCTACGAAAAATCGGTACTGAAAAACCGCCTTATGATCTGCGTCTATGACCTGATAAAATCATCTGATCAGACAACATGAAACCATGCATCGCAAGACTGATTATGTCAATTTTTCATATGGTTTTCTTGCCGCAATAGACCAAAATAAAGTGGACCCAAACTAAATGAAATAGAACTATTGCAAAATATGATCTGGCATTTGCGTGATCAAATGCTGGCGCAATTCTTCGATAAATTTCGCAGCTGCCACACTTAACACACGGTTTTTGGCATGGATGATATGCAATCGTCCTTCCATATATTCACGCCCCGCCAAGGCCCGATTGACCAAATCCCCTTTTGCGCCCTCCTCTTCGATAAAATCAAGGGATGGCATAAATGTCACCGCATCATGATAATGGCAATATTGCGCCATAAATTCAAAAGATTCAGATGTCATGATCCGTTTTGGGTGCATGTCATAGCTTCGTAATTTTGCCTGTACCACATCACGCAGCCCAGAGCCCTCTGCTGGCAAAATCATCTGATAATCTGCTAGATCCTGCAAACTGATTTGTGGTTTATCTGCCAAAGGATGGGTGGAACGCATCACAGCCATCACAGGGATATTTAAAGATAACACCAACTGGAATTGATTGGCTGGTATGGGGCCAAAAACAACCCCAATATCAGAGGTAAAATTGGTTACCATCTGCAAGATGGCCTCTGTATCACGCCGATAAATGTCAAACGACACATCAGGAAAATTCTGACAATAGCGCGCCATTTGCGCTGGCAAAAAGCGGCCCGCCACCTCCGACCCGCTGGCCAGCGTGATATGACCTTTTCGAATGCCAGATAAATCAGCAATTTGAGAGGTCACACGGTTCAAATCAGACATGGATTGGCGAATATGCAAAATCAAAAGCTCACCTGCGGCATTCAAACGAACGCCATTTGGCAATCGTTCAAAAATGGGTGCGCCTAACTCGTCTTCCAACGCCAATATGCGCCTATTTAGGGCTGTTGATGTAATGTTTAAGACCTGCGCTGCTTTACGAATAGACCCCTTTTTGGCCACCACATCCACATAATTTAACTGTGATAATAACTTCATAATTTACCGACTTTTTTCACTATCATTTTTTGATGATGCAAAATTTGCACTGCCATAGATAAATTTTAGCACAATTCAACAGCAGATCAACTTGTTAGGGTGCAATCGTTGCCTCCCCCCAATGAAGCAACAAGGAAGGGCGGCGCCTAAAAAGACCATTTTGAAAAACCGCCACCAAAAACAACACTAAGGACAACACCGCTTTTTCAAAAGACCGCAACAAAAGACAAAAAGAAGACTCAAAAGAAAAGACCTAAAAGAAAGAAAGGCAAAGCAGATGAAATATATCATTGCGATTATCCAACCAAGCAAGTTAGACGCGGTTCGCGATGCGTTATCAGAGCTTGGCATGGCTGGGATCACAGTCAGCGAAGTGCAAGGCTATGGCCGCCAGAAAGGCAAAAAAGAAATTTATCGCGGTGCAGAATATGAAATTCATTTCCTGCCAAAAATTAAAATAGAAATCGCCATCCCAGCGAAGATGGAAAAACAAACGATCGAAGCCATTAAAACAGCCTCACATACAGGGCGTATCGGCGATGGCAAATTATTTGTCTTTGACATTAAACACGCGATCCGCATTCGCACAGGCGAAACAGATGAAAGTGCCATTTAGGGCAGGAAACAAGGAGATGAACATGCAACAGATAATGAAATATATTGGCAAATCGTCGGTGGTAACCATCGCTGGCCTTTTTGCCACTGCCTCACCTGCACTGGCACAAACCGTCAGCACAGATGAAGTCTTTATTTTAAATTCATTGCTCTTTTTAATGAGCGGCTTTTTGGTGATGTTTATGGCATGCGGTTTTTGTATGCTCGAAGCGGGTCTTGTACGCGGGAAAAACACCACCACACAATTAACCAAAAATGTGGCACTATTCTCATTGGCGGCCATTGGCTATTACCTTGTGGGTTATAATTTGATGTATCCGCTTGGTGATTGGGCCTATGATGGGGTCTTCTCAGCTTTATTCCCCGCCATTGCGGTGATGGAGCCTGTTGGCGTTGGCGCCGATGGCGTTGATGACCTCAGCTATGCGACCACAGCCTCAGATTATTTCTTCCAGCTGATGTTCTGTGCCGCGACAGCCTCAATTGTGTCTGGCACCGTGGCAGAGCGCATTAAATTATGGCCATTCTTGATCTTCACATTGATCTTAACAGCTGTGATTTACCCGCTTCAGGCCAGCTGGAAATGGGGCGGTGGTTTTCTTGATGCCGCAGGATTCCTTGATTTTGCAGGCAGCTCTGTTGTCCACTCTGTTGGCGGTTGGGCGGCCCTTGCTGGTGCCCTGATTTTGGGCCCTCGTCTTGGCAAATATAAAGAGGGGCGCACAGTGCCAATGCCAGGTGCGAATTTGCCACTTGCCACTTTGGGCACTTTTATTTTGTGGCTCGGTTGGTTTGGCTTTAATGGCGGCTCGCAATTGGCGATGGGTTCAATCTCAGATGTGGCAGATATCAGCCGTATCTTTGTGAACACAAATGCCGCAGCGGCCATGGGCGCGGTTGTCGCCTTGGTGTTGACACAAATCCTCTATGGCAAGGTTGATTTGACCATGGTGCTCAATGGCGCATTGGCTGGATTGGTATCTATCACAGCCGAACCGTTAACCCCTTCTATTGCCATGGCAAGCCTGATTGGCGGCGTTGGCGGCGTAATCGTGGTCTTGGCCGTTCCCTTATTGGATAAATTGCAGATTGACGATGTGGTTGGCGCGATCCCTGTTCACCTGGTCGCAGGCATTTGGGGCACAATAGCCGTGGCCTTCACCAATTCAGATGCCAGCTTCGGCACACAGATTTATGGCATCGTTGTGATTGGTGCCTTTACCTTCATTGCCTCATCAGCCTTATGGTTTGCCCTTGCCAAAACAATCGGCATTCGGGTGCCAGAAGAAGATGAATTAATGGGGTTGGATAAATCTGAACTTGGCATGGATGCCTATCCTGAATTCTCCCAATAATAGACCAAACCTCCAAAGAAAAGGGGCGAACTATCGCCTCTTTTTTTATACCCGAATGCCACAGCCAGCTATAAGGGCAGGCCCACATAATTTTCGGCCAAAGATGTCTGACCTGCCGCAGAGCTGGTGATATAAGATAACTCAGCCTCTTTCATTTTTTGTTCAAACAAATCATCATTAAACCGATGCGTTAAATTGGTTAAATACCAGCTAAAGCGTTCTGTTTTCCAAACACGGGCCAAGGCTTTATGCGAATAATTGGTTAACGCCGCCTCATCATCATCTGCGAAAAAGGATGTTAGGGCATCAATCATATAATAAATATCTGAAAAAGCGAGATTCAGCCCTTTTGCGCCTGTGGGTGGCACCACATGTGCGGCATCTCCTGCCAGCAGCAATCTGCCAAAGCGAAGCGGCTCTGCCACAAAGCTGCGCAAAGGCGCGATCGATTTTTCCAAAGAGGGGCCTGTTTTCAGGCTTTCTGCCAATTCAACTGGCAAGCGCGCACGCAATTCATCCCAAAACGTATCATCAGACCATTGTTCGACCTGATCTGTGGTATCACATTGAATATAATAACGAGACCGCGTCTGAGAGCGCATCGAGCAAAGCGCAAAACCACGCGCATCATTGGCATAAACCACCTCTTGTGCCACTGGCGGCGTATCAGATAACAAGCCAAGCCAGCCAAAAGGATAGATCTTTTCATAAGTCTTAATGGCGGTTTGGGGCACAGATGCGCGGCTGATGCCGTGATAGCCATCACATCCGACAATCACATCACATGCGATATGATGTGGCGCGCCCTCATGGGTAAAGCTAACAGACGGGCTTGTGCTATCAAAATCATGGGGCTGAACATCAGCGGCGTTATAACAAATTTTACCAGCACCAGATAGGCGCAAATCATACAGATCTTTGGTCACTTCTGTTTGGCCATAGGCGGTGACAACCTTGCCCCCTGTTGAGGCGCCAAGGGGGATGGATTTCATCTGTTTATCAAAGGCGATATTGACGCCATGATGAATGATGCCTTCCTTTGCAAGGCGGCTTGCCGCCCCGACGCGGTGCATCATATCCACGGTGGTTTGCTCCAAGATCCCAGCGCGAATGCGCGCCAACACATAATCAGCAGATTGCCGCTCTAGGATAATATTATCAATTCCTTGCTGATCCAACAAACAGCCTAACAACAACCCCGCAGGGCCCGCACCAATAATCACAACCTGTGTGCGCATCTCACATCTTTCCTTGCCACTGTCATTCTGTCACACAAGCCTATCTTGTTTGGGCCATTTATTCCAAATGGTTTCTGACCAGCTAT
>JBMHDH010000050.1:0-41910 GCA_049889495.1 Puniceispirillaceae bacterium (SeqCode)
TTTTTCAAAATCCGCAAAGGTGGCATAGCGTCTGCCACCTTCTAGATCACGCACAAAAGGGCTGCCATAAACAGGCGCAAAGACTTGATTGCCATCACCAATGACAACAGATCGCGCTGGATTACGGGCATGTTGCGTAAATGATGAAGGGGCCTTTGCGCATAAGCTTCTGATCCATTTGGCATCTGCTTTGATCAAATCATTATGTGGGCCTGTTGGCGTGATGCCTGCTTTGCGCCAAATATCAAGTGCGACAGGATCATCACGAAACGCGACACCGATATTTTCGATCATCCAATCGACTTGCGCGTCAATCTTGACCATCTCGTCTTCGGTTAAGACATCAAAAAACGGCAACCGTCTTTGGATATAAGGAGAGGCAAGGGCGGTGGTATCGCCATGTGCGCCTCGCCGTGATGTGCGCGCTCTTTTAACCATAATGATATGCCCCCCGTTTCTGCATGAATTGCGGATAGGTTACTGTTGATTTTTTCGCCTGTAACCCTTGAAAAAATCTATGATTTGGATAGATTATGATTATGTCAAATTACTGGAATAACATGCCATCTGTGCGCCATATGGTGATTTTTGAAGCTGCTGCTAGGCTTGGATCTTTCACGCAAGCCGCAGAAGAGCTTCATATGCAGCAACCGTCGGTCAGTGCGGCCATCAAGCAGATTGAAAGCCAAATTGGCATAACTTTATTCTATCGGTCACATCGCAAAGTGAAGCTAACCCTTGCAGGGGAACGCTTATTTGCAGGGGTGGGGGCTGGCCTATCGGCTATGGAAAATGCGTTTCAATCTGTGCAAGCCATGGTCAGCCAAGATCATGTCACATTAAGCACATCATCGGCGTTTTCGCATTATTGGATGATGCCACGCCTGCAACAATTGCATGACGCATTTCCCGATATTGATTTGCGTGTGCAAAATTCAGATCGTGAACCAGATCTGGATGCTGAAAATATCAGCTTGGGTATTCGGCTTGGCAATGGCAATTGGAAAGGCTATGACAGCGCGAAGATCGCTGATGAGGTGATTTATCCTGTGGCAAGCCCGCTTGTGATGCATGCGGCAAAAAATTTGCGGTCTTTGCCGAATTTGATGGCGCAACGCCTGATCCATCTAGAAGAGCCGATCAGAGAGCGGCCCACTTGGAAAGACTGGTTTCAGCATCATCAGATCCCAGATGCTGAATTAACGGGGGGATTGCGGTTGAATGATTATGCGCTGGTTTTGCAAGCAGCGATTTCAGGTGAAGGCTTTGCGATTGGATGGCATCATATCGTGTCTGGTATGTTGCAATCTGGCGTGCTTGCGGCCAAGCAAGATTGGCAATGGCAAACGGGAAGAGGGGTGTATTTGGTATGGTCACAAACGCGGCCCTTATCCACAAAGGCCGTGCAGGTGCGTGATTGGATGATTGGGATTTCGCGTTAATTTTGATTGTCTGGCGCGACGCGCAGGGCACCAATGAATAGAAAGCTTAAGGCAATCAGTGGCAAGCTGATACCAAAAGAGGTTCTGATCCCGAAATATTCGGCCACTGTGCCAAGGATGGGCGGTGCCAATAAAAACACCACAAAGGATAATTGCGCAAAAGACGCCACATTCACAGCCGAAGGCCTGTCTTGCAATTGGGCGGCAGCGGAAATGGCCAAAGGAAAGACCACGGCTGAACCTGCGCCAAGCATCGCAAAACCAAGCAAAGCGACAAGGGCGATTTGCGAAAAGGTAATGGCAAGCACCCCTGCCAATAACACTGATAAAGAGAGTTTGGTAATGACATCTGGCCCAAATTGTTCGACATAGTGATCTGCAACAAAACGCACCGCAAATTGCGATAAGGCAAATAAGGTCAATGCCAAGCCCGAAATAATCGGTTGTGTGGCAAAGACATCACGCATGAAAATCACGGACCAATCAATGCCAGCGCCTTCTAGCAACATGGCAGAGACAGATAAGGCCACCAGACCAAGGATCGGCAAGGTTGGTTTGGCAAAGCGCACATGATCTTCTTCTTTGGTATCGCTGCTGCGTTTTTGTGCTGGTTGATAGCGTGTGAAAACAAGCGCGGTAATCAGCGTTGTTAATACCAAAAAACCAAGCAAATGATGATAGGCTGATAGGCCCCATTGCGCGATCAAGGCCCCAAACAGCCCTGCCATAAAAAAGCCAAAGCTCCAGAACGCATGAGAGCGATTCATGATGCGTTTGCCGATTTTTTCTTCGACACGATCTGCTTCGACATTCACCGCAACCTCAATAATGCCAAGGGCCAAACCTGTGAAAAATAATGTTGTAAAAAAGAAGACTGGCCCTGTGGCGGTCGCGGCAATCACCTCGGTGAGAGATATCATAGGGATGCCAGCCAACATCACCAAACGAAACCCAAGGCGATCAAAGAGCCTGCCTGCAAAAAACAGCGAGACTTGCAAGCCAAGCGCAATGCCAATGATGGATAGCCCAAGCGTGCTTTGTGAAATGCCCATTTGCAATTGCATATCCCCAATGCGCGGGAATAACGCCCCAAAAGAAAAGGAATAAATGCAAAAGGAAAAAAACACCCCAAATTGCGGCTTACGATCTAGTAATTTACGAAGAGACATAGAGCCGATCCCATAAGGTGGTGCCATAAGGTGATGCCATAAGGTATTTCTGAGGTCAAAGAATAATTGTGTAACCTATCAGTTTCAGGACGTTTCTCAAACCGCTTTTATTGGTCACATGTCGATTTATGATCGGCGTTGTGGATCTAGATCATAGACAAGCCTGAACCCTTGATGAGAGGTGGTGCTTTCAGGCGAATTAGAGGTGCGTGCCGCAATGCGATAGCGGTAACAATAGCTGATGTGACATAAAAAGGATCCGCCCTTTGTCAGCTTATAACCTTGCTTACCAAGATGGGCTTGTTTGATCTGTTTTTTCAAAGATTGCACTTTGAAATTTTGCGCTGTCCATTCCCAGACATTGCCGCACATATTGTAAAGCCCATAACCATTTGGCGCGAAGGCATCAACAGGTGCGGTGCCAAAATAGCCATCATCTGCGCTGTTGTGATCTGGAAACTGACCTTGCCAGATATTGCATTTCCAATTCGTGGCATCTTGCCCTTCGGCCTGAACAATTGTGGTTGGCGGGTCTTCATCTCCCCAAGGGTATTTCACATCGCCAAGACCGCCGCGTGCCGCATGTTCCCATTCTGCCTCGGAAGGCAGACGCCCTTTTGCCCATTTCGCAAAAGCCATGGCATCTTGCCAGCTGATATGGGTGACAGGGTGATTGAGCGCTGGTGTGGTGGGGAAATCTGGTCCTGTTGGGTTATGCCAGCACGCCCCTGGGACAGATCGCCACCACGGGGCCGCCACCACAATGCGATCAGGATAGCTGTCTTTGGGCAAATGGGCATGAAAGACAAAGGAATCACCGTATTTTTCAGCATCTGTCAGATAATTTGTTTGTTTCACAAATAATGCAAACCGCGCCACGGTAACCGCATATTTATCCATCCAAAAGCGTTTTATCTTTTGCCGCCGTAAAGGGCCTTCTTCATCAAATGGCAAGAAAGGGGCATCCGTGCCAAGATATGCAAGGCCCGCTGGGATTTCAGCGCAATCATCATATAGTGCATCTTCTGTGATATCTGCACATTTGGTGCCAACTGCCTGTTCTAGAGAGACTTGTTCTAGAGAGGCTTGTTCTAGAGCTGCTTGTTCTAGCAGGGCAGATTTATGAGATGGCATCGCGGCAATCGCCTCTCGGTTCGCGTTGCAACAAACAGATGTCATATCCTCTGGGGGATTAGGTTTTGTCATGGCTGCTCCGCTTACCTTGCGCGTCATGAGGTGATTATCGCCTTTCTTTATTGCCATCGTGCCGCATAAGGTCAAGAGGCACGGCTGGTGCAAAAGGGCCATTTGATTTTTATGAGGTGAATTTCATTGCAAGGTAGAAGGCCTGTCGATAAGGTGACCGCGATAGTGTCTGTCTCAGATACCCCCTTTCGGATTTGGCCTCATGAAAAAGGATAATGACCATGCGCCTTGGCTTTACCGCATTGATTTTTGGCTATGTTATGAGCCAGTTTTACCGTGCTTGTTTGGCTGTTTTAACGCCTGTTTTGGACACGGAAATCGGGGCAAGTGCCGCTGATTTATCGCTGGCATCAGGTCTGTGGTTTTTAACCTTTGCCTTTATGCAATTCCCTGTGGGGTGGAGTTTGGATAAATTCGGGCCGCGTTTGACCGCATCTGTGATGTTATTGGTTGGCGGCGGCGGCGGTGCGGCTGTGTTTGCTCTGGCGACAAATCCACTTCATATACAAATCGCAATGGGATTAATCGGCATTGGCTGTGCGCCTGTTTTAATGGCATCTTATTTTATCTTTGCTAGACGCTATCCTGCGGCAATTTTTGCCACATTGGGCGGCGCGTTAATTGGCATTGGTACGCTGGGCAATTTGGCAAGTGCCGCGCCATTGGCCCTTGCAGCTCAAGCCTTTGGATGGCGCGAAAGCTTGTGGGTGTTAAGTGGTTTGACGGCCATTATCGCGGCGGCGATCTTCTTATTTGTCACAGATCCTCCAAAGGCAGGCGAGGCTGAGGGCGGCAATGAGGCAGATGGGTTTTTGACGATCTTTAAAATCCGTGCTTTATGGTTATTTGCGCCCTTGATGTTTTCATCCTATGCGGCGGCGGCTGGCCTTCGTGGTCTTTGGGCTGGCCCCTATATGCAGGATGTATTCGCGCAAGATGCCACTGGCATTGGTATTGTGACACTTGCCATGGGCGCTGGTATGTCAGTTGGCAGTTTCATCTATGGGCCGCTTGACCGCCTTTTTGGGTCTCGCAAATGGGTCATCATCGCAGGCAATAGTGGCACATTACTATGCCTGTTATTATTGGCATTCTTACCAAATATTTCATTTTTGACAGCGACCATTTTGTTAACGGCGGTCGGCGTATTTGGTATGTCATTCCCGTTAATGATGGCACATGGCAAATCTTTTGTTCCGCCGCATTTAACAGGCCGCGGCGTCTCGATGCTGAATTTATGTTCCATCGCAGGTGTGGGATCATTGCAATCTTTATCAGCCTATGCGCATGGCTGGGGCATGTCTCATTCTTTTTTAACAGGCTATCAGGCATTGTTCTTATTCTTTGCTCTGCCACTGGCCATTGGCGCGGTGATTTACATGTTTATCAAAGACAGGCTTGATTAATACATAACAGAGCATTTTGTTATCAAAAAAAGGATAACGGTTCTGCAAAGGGATAAAAGTGGCATGAAAAAAGCAATCTTGCTAACAGGGGCAACAGATGGGCTTGGCCGACTGGCGGCTGGCATGTTGGCACAGCGTGGTCATGATTTAATCCTGCATGGCCGTGATCAGGCCCGTCTTGAGGCGCTTGTATCATCTGTATCTGAGGGGCGGGATCATCAAAAGATAAGCGGTGTTGTGGGTGATTTATCACGCCTAGAAGATGTCAAGCAGATGGCCGAAAGGTTGCGCCAAGAGCAGGCACATATTGATGTCATCATTAATAATGCAGGTGTGTTAAAAGCGCCAAATTATCAAACAGAAGATGATTTAGAATTGCGTTTTGCGGTGAACACAATTGCGCCTTTTCTTTTGACCCATTTGTTATTGCCAAAGATGCCGATTGGCGGGCGTGTGGTGAATTTATCCTCTGCGGCCCAGCGGCCTGTGGATCTGGCACGGCTTAGCAGATATAGCGAAATGGATGATATGGATGCTTATGCGATGAGCAAGCTTGCCATCACATGCTGGACCAATGCGATGGCAAAACGCTTGCCAGATCTGGTTTTTGTGTCTGTGAACCCTGCATCACTTTTGGCAACAAAAATGGTGAAAGAGGGGTTTGGTATTGACGGTCATGACCCCCAAACAGGGGGCGAGGTTATCACCAAAGCCGCCCTTGATGATACGTTTGCCACTGCGTCAGGGCGGTATTTTGACAATGATAGCGGCTGTTTTGCTGATCCGCATGCTGATGCGCTCGATGATGAGATTTGCGGTGCCATCACATCATCTATCGAACAGATTTTGGCGGAAAAAGGCTATGCGCTAGCCCAATAAGGCTTGTTGCAAGGCAAGATAGGATGCTTTTGGGGTGCGTTTTTGTGTGGCATAATCCACATGCACCAACCCAAAACGTTTATCATACCCAAAGGCCCATTCAAAATTATCAAGAAGAGACCAAGCAAAATAGCCTTTGATCGGCAGGCCGTTTGCCATGCCGTCTTGCACCTGTTCCAAATGCGCCTTTAGATAGGCAATGCGGGCGTCATCTGGCACAACATCATCACGAATGATATCATCATTGGCCATGCCATTTTCAGTAATGTAAATCGGCATATCATGCGTGTAGTCTTTGGCAAGACGGTGCAAAAAGAACGACAACCCTTCTGGATAAACTTCCCATCCCATATCTGTTTTTGGCAGGTGGCCTCTGTCACAACGAAAGCCAATATGCGGTTCGGTGTGATCAGGGGTGATCACGGATCTTGTGTAATAATTGACCCCTGTCCAATCTGTTTTTTGAGAAATGATAGCCATATCATCTTGCCAGCCATCTGGCATATGGCCATCAAATAGCGCAAGCACCTCATCAGGATAGCACCCTTTATAAACGCCATCTTCAAACCAGCGGTTATAAATGCCATCGAAGAGATGGGTTTTTTCCAAGGCGGTTTGGCTGTCATCTGCTGGCGTGCCAAATTCTTTATTTAACACAATGCCAAGATTTTTATGGCCATGTTCGCGCATCACAGACATCGCTTGCCCATGCGCCAGTAAGATATGATGCATGGCCTTTGCGGTTGCGCCAAGATCGGTAAGCCCAGGGGCATGGGCGCCCCAATAATGGCTTAACCATGCCACGCACCAAGGCTCATTAATCGTGGCAATAGAGGTCAGCCTGTCGCCGAAATGGCGCATCACAAGGTCGGTGTAATCGGCAAAATAAAGCGTGGTATCACGATTGCACCAGCCGCCCTTATTGGCAAAACGGCTTGGCAAATCCCAATGATATAAGGTGGCATAGGGGGTTAAACCGCGCTCTAGCATCCCATCAATCAGCCTGTCATAAAAGGCAATGCCATCTGGATTGGCGTTGCCGCCATGACCCGTAAAGCGCTGACCTGCAAAAGACTGATCAGGAAGCAGGCGTGGCCATGAGAGTGAAAAGCGATAGGCTGATAGGCCAGCTTGCGCGATTAAATCAAGATCCTTTGGCCATAAATGATAGTGATCACAAGCCACCCGTCCATCTTCCCCTTGGAAAGTGGTGCCATCTTGTCTGGCAAAGCTGTCCCAATGCGATTCGCCGCAGCCGCCAAAGCTAGACCCTTCAATCTGGTAACTTGATGTCGCAGTGCCAAACGTAAAATCGGAAGGAAAGTGCCGCAAAAAGGTTAGATCTGTCATCAAAGGGCCCTCATAAAGGTGATGGGGTAGGGGGTTGCGCTATGTCGCAAAGCCAAAGGCAGGCTGGACAAACCCTAGAATCTATTTGTTAAAATCTCAAGCTTGCCTGAGATAGGGGTTCACCGAATGCGCTTGCCATGGTTTTTTGACTTGCGGAATTTTGAGCCATAAGAAAATGTTTCGGTGATTCCAAGTTGACTATAAAATTTTTAACATGGTAGCGTTGATTCTGCTATTTATGCGGGCGTTTTACGCTGTTTATGTAGCAAAAGGCGCGACGTGCGCTTTCAAATTCTTAGGAGGAACGAATGTCATTTACTTATAAATTACTTGGTGCTGCAGCAACCGCTGCTGTTGCATCATTTGCATTGACAGGCACTGCAAATGCAGATGTTTGTGATACCCCGTCTGCTCTTGGCGATATGGGCAAGTTTGATGGTGAAGTGATCACCATTGCTGGCTCAATGCAGGGCAAGGATGAAGAAAACCTACTAGCCACTGTTAGCTGTTTTGAAAAGGCAACTGGCGCGGTTGTAAAATATTCAGGGTCTCGTGATTTCGCAGCGTTGATCGTGGCTGACCTTCAGTCAAATAACGCACCGAATGTTGCGATTTTCCCACAGCCAGGTTTGGCTGGTGACATGGCAGCTGAAGGCTATTTGTCACCATTGGGTTCAGACCTAGCAGGCTGGATGGCTAAAAATTATGGTGCTGGTCAGTCATGGGTTGATCTTGGCACTTACACAGGCCAAGACGGCAAAGATGCGTTTTATGGTTTTGCCTTTAAGCAGGATCTGAAGTCATTGGTTTGGTATTCACCAGAACAGTTTGAAGATAACGGCTATGAAATTCCATCAACAATGGAAGAATTGATCGCCCTATCAGACCAGATGGTTGCTGATGGTAACACACCATGGTGTATCGGCGTGGAATCAGGTAACGCAACAGGCTGGACAGCAACAGATTGGATGGAAGATCTAATGTTGCGTACAGCGTCACCAGAAAAATATGACCAGTGGGTATCAAATGAATTGCCATTTAACAGCCCAGAAGTCTTGAACGCTATGGAAATCTATGGCCAGTTCTCACGCAATGATGATTATGTTGCCGGTGGTGCGGCGTCTGTAGCGACAACATTCTTTGGTGATGCGCCAAAGGGTCTGTTTACATCACCAGCACAGTGCATGATGCACCGTCAGGCATCTTTCATCCCAGCTTTCTTCCCGAAAAAGGGTGAAGAAGTGGCCGCTGGCGAAGCAGATTTCTTCTACTTCCCACCATTTGCAAAAGCAAATCTAGGTAACCCAGTATTGGGCGCGGGTACATTGTACACAATCACCAAAGATTCACCTGCAACACGTGCCTTCTTCGAATATCTAACAGAAGCAAAAGCACATGAAGTATGGATGTCACAAGGTGCCTTCTTGACAGCGCATAAGGGTGCTGATTTGTCAGCCTATGCCTCAGCGGCTCAGCGTAAGCAAGGTGAAATCCTAGTGAATGCTACAACATTCCGCTTTGACGCATCAGATTTGATGCCTGGCGCGATTGGTGCAGGTGCGTTCTGGTCAGAAATGACAGCCTTTGCAAATGGTCAAGATGCCAAGACAACAGCTGATAACATTCAGGCTGCTTGGGACGCCATTAAGTAAGCGTTTAACAACGTAAAACAAAAAGAAGAGCACAGGCTTTTTGTGCTCTTCGCTTTTTTTATTTTTTCTTTTTATTTAGTTAAAACTGTTTTTCGGAACGAAATATGCGCTCGATAAAACCCATTATCGCAGGCAATGGTTTAGCGATCTTTCTTACCATTATTTGTCTGTTGCCTATCACAGCGATTTTTGCCCTTGTGGCAACATCACCTTTGGATGATGCCATGGCCAATTTTGGCATGTGGTTGCATGGCACCTTTGATTGGACGGCATCTGAATTTGATACCAAGGCGCGCTTTGCCAAGATGGGGTTTGCCATTCGTATTGTGGTTATCGCTGTTGGCATTTCCTTTTTGTATTTTGGGGTTAGTAACTGGCTGACCATGGGTCTTGCGCGTTATTCGGCCAAGGGGTCGATGGGGCGGCAATCGACCATTGCAGAGGCGATCCAGCCGTGGATTTTTGTAGGCCCTGCTTTGATGTTGTTACTGCTGTTTTTGCTTGTGCCAGGCTTTCTGACGTTAAAACAATCCTTGCAAGAAGCCAATGGGGTCTTTTCGACACGTAATTATGCCTTTTTATGGGATCCTGCGGCCCTGGGATATGTGCAGTTCCGTTTTGCGATGCGCAATTCTTTGATGTGGCTGATTTTGGTGCCGTCTGTTTGTATTGCGCTTGGTCTGTTGATTGCTGTTTTGGCAGATTCCGTGCGCTGGGGCGTTGTGGCAAAGACGTTTATTTTCGTGCCATTGGCAATTTCATTTGTCGGTGCGGCGGTGATCTGGCGCAACATTTTCGCTGGTGGCGGTATCGAAGCCTTACAGACCATTAATGGGGCAACGCCGTCTTATCAAATTGGTTTGATGAAAGCCTTGCTTGGTCATGGGGCAGAATATAATGAGCCGCTCTATAATCTGAAATTTTGGGGCAATTTCTTTTTAATGTGGATTTTGGTGTGGGTGCAAACAGGCTTTGCAATGGTGATTTTCTCTGCGGCTTTGCGTGGTGTCCCGCAAGATACCATTGAAGCCGCCACGATTGATGGTGCCAACCCGTTCCAGATGTTTTTCCGTGTCAAATTGCCCCAAATTTATTCCACTGTGATGGTGGTCTGGACCACTTTGGTGATTTTGGTGTTAAAGGTGTTTGATATCCCTTATGCGCTATCAGCCAATGATGATGATAAATTATTGCTGGCGGTGATGATGGAAAATGCCCGTAACAACTGGTCGATTGGCGGTGATAATGTCGATAATTTATTTGCCGCGATCGCTGTGATGTTGATGCTGACTGTTGTGCCAAATATGGTGTTCAATGCGTGGCGCATTCGCCGCGAACAAAAAGATTTAACGTAAGGGATTAGGGGGTTTTAGGAAATGATTAGCCGTACATTACATCACACCGTTCTTGCGTTAATTGTGTTTATTTGGGTGGTGCCTTTTGTGGCACTTGTCACCACATCTTTGCGTTCAGAATTAGCGTCAAAAACATCAGGATTTTGGACGTCATTCACGCCAACCGAACTCGGTCACCGTTTCAGCACCCATGATAAGGGCGGCACAGAAGAGGTAACAGAGTTAACAGGCAATATTCTTGATCGGTTAAATCTGGAATCGGAAGATTTCCCGATTTCAGGTGAGGTCAAATCTGTGTTGTTTAAAGGGCGTGTACAGGACCCAGATAACCCAGAACAAACCAAATTGATCCGCAAGTTGGTGCCTGTTGGCGAAGAGATGGCGGTTCGTGATGGTCAGTTTAGCTTTGAGGCTAATGGTGATTTTATCTGGCGGTTTGATACACCGACTGTGCCAAAGCCGAAAAAGCTGGATGTGTTTATTGATCAGAATCCTGTCTTTGATACGGTGGCTTATGAAGAGGTATTGTTTGAAAATAAGCATGTGCCCAATGCGTTGATTTCATCTTTTATCGTGACAATCCCAGCCACCATTATTCCGATCACGATTGCGGCTTTTGCGGCTTATGCCTTTGCTTGGATGCGCTTTCCAGGTCGTGACTGGTTGTTTGTGATTGTGGTGTCTTTGATGGTGGTGCCAACACAGCTTGCCTTTTTGCCGATTTTGCAGGGCTTTAGCGGCATTGCGTCATGGGCCACAGCGCTGAATGCTTATATGACTGATTGTGAAGCCACAAAATCTTGCCAAGTGGCATCAAAAAGCTTTGCCAGCCTGTGGATTACCCATACGGCCTTTGGCTTGCCGCTGGCGATTTATTTGTTGCGCAATTATATTGTGGGCTTGCCACGTGAATTGCTGGAAAGTGCGCGTATTGACGGTGCCAATCATTTGCAAATTTTCACAAAATTGATTGTGCCTTTATCTGTGCCAGCCTTGGCATCATTCAGTATTTTTCAATTTTTATGGGTATGGAATGATTTGATCGTGGCGTTATATATCGGCCCGAATAATTCAGATGATTTGGTGTTCCCGATCCGTTTGCAACAACAGCTTGGGACCTTTAAAGACCAATTGCATTTGCTGAATGCGTCTGCTGTGATTTCGATGATTGTGCCTGTGATTGTATTTTTGGCGATGCAGCGTTATTTCATCCGCGGCCTGTTGGCTGGCTCAGTGAAGGGGGGCTGATCATGAGCGCATTAGCATGGTGGGAAACGGCCGTTATTTACCAGATATATCCGCGGTCTTATCAAGATTCCAATGGTGATGGGATTGGTGATTTGCCAGGCATTACATCGCGCCTTGATTATATTGCAGGGCTTGGCGTAGATGCGATTTGGATAAGCCCCTTTTTTAAATCACCACAAAAAGATTTTGGCTATGATGTCTCTGATTATTGTGACATTAATCCAGATTATGGCACCTTGTCCGATTTTGATGAGATGATCGCCAAAGCCCATGATCTGGGCCTAAAGGTGATGATTGATATTGTGCCTGCGCATTGTTCAGAACAGCATGCGTGGTTCGAAGAAAGCCGCCAATCGCGCGATAACCCAAAAGCCGACTGGTTCCATTGGGTTGATCCGAAGGCTGATGGGTCTGCCCCAACCAATTGGTTATCTTTCTTTGGTGGCAGAGCATGGAGTTGGGAGCCGCGTCGCCAGCAATATTATTTGCATAATTTCTTGCCAAGCCAGCCGAATTTAAATCACGCCAATGATGATGTGGTTGACGCCTTATGTGATGTGGCGCGGTTCTGGTTTGACAGAGGGGTTGATGGTTTCCGCCTTGATGCGGTTCATACGATCAATGCCGATAGGCCGCCTTATAAAGATAATCTGGCAAATCCTGATTTTGTCCCAGGGCCTCTGCCACAAGATCAACAACCTTTTTTCCGCCAACTTCATGATAGTGCCCAATTGAATCAGCCAGCTATCCAAGTTTTTAGCGAAGCCTTTCGCAAAGTCGCAGATAGCTATGATGGTGATCGCTTTTTAATGGGGGAATTAGATGGTGATGATGCGGTTCTGGCAAGCAAGACTTTCACGGCCCCACAGCGTCTTCATGCGACCTATAATTTTAATTTGCTGAAATGGGGTGGGCTTGATGTGGCTGGTATCAAAAATGCCATAAGCCTTGCCGTCGAAGCATTTAATGGGACTGGCCGCCTGACTTTTGCCTTTTCCAATCATGATGTGCCACGTTCTGCGAGCCGCCAATTGGCACCGCTTGGCTTGTCTGAGACAGATCAGGAAGCTTTACAATTATTGTTATTAAAGCTGGAAATTTCTTTAATAGGGTCAACTTGCCTTTATCAAGGTGAAGAATTGGCCCTATCAGACGTGCAGGATATCCCGTTGGAGCGGATGCAAGATCCGTGGGGCATTGAATTTGCACCAGCCTTTTTGGGTCGTGATACGTGCCGAACGCCTATGGTTTGGCAGGCCAATGCACCCCATGGTGGCTTTTCAGCTGCGAATGAGACGTGGTTGCCCGTGGCAGAAGCGCATCTTGCGCGCGCTGGTCTGGATGAGGCGGCACGGCCAGAGTCGAATTATAACCAATTGGCTGCGTTTTTGGCATGGCGGAAATCGCAACCTGCCATGATGCATGCCAATCAGATGAGCGCGGTAACAGGTGATGGTGCCCGTATTATTTTTGACAGAATATCAGAGGCGCAAACCATCCGTTGCGAATTTGATTTTGACAATTTGTCAGCGCATTTTCAGGAGATTTAAATGGCGCAGGTAGAATTAAAAGATGTAAATAAAGCGTTTGGTGACGCAAAGGTGATCCGCAATGTTGATTTGGAAATCAATAAAGGGGAATTTGTGGTTTTTGTTGGGCCATCTGGTTGCGGCAAATCAACTTTGCTTCGCCTGATCGCTGGTCTTGAAAGCCTGACATCTGGTGAGATTGTGATCGCTGATCGGGCGGTGATGGATTTGCCGCCCTCAAAGCGCGGCATTGCGATGGTGTTTCAATCCTATGCGCTTTATCCGCATATGTCTGTGTTCCATAATATGGCCTTTTCATTGAATCTTCAGGGCATTTCAAAAAGTGAGATTAAAGAGCGTGTCGAAGCGGCTGCGAAAATCTTGCAGATGGAACATTTGCTTGATCGCAGACCAGCGGCTTTATCAGGTGGTCAGCGTCAGCGTGTGGCGATTGGTCGTGCCATTGTGCGTAACCCAGATGTGTTCTTATTTGATGAGCCTTTATCAAATTTGGATGCGGCCTTGCGCCATGATACCAGAGTGGAGATCGCCAAATTGCATAATCAGCTTGGTGCCACAACCATTTATGTAACCCATGATCAGGTCGAAGCGATGACTTTGGCAGATAAAATCGTGGTGTTAAAAGATGGGGAAGTGATGCAAGTCGGTGCCCCGATGGAGCTGTTTAATAAACCAGCAAATGAATTTGTTGCAGGCTTTTTGGGTTCACCAAAGATGAATTTCTTTGATGGCGTTCTGACAAGCAAGTCAAAAGATGGTGCCAAAGCCGCCTTTGAAGGTGAGGGGATAAAAGCAAAAGCCATCCGCCTTGTGTCGGCTGAAAAAGCAAAATCAGATGCCGCACGATTGGGCGTTCGTCCGCAAGATTTGCGCATTGATCCCAAAGGCCCGTTGGCTGGCACTGTGACTTTGGTAGAACGTCTTGGTACAGAGACCATTGTGGAATTGGTCACACAGGCTGATACGGTGTTCCGCTTTGCCTCGCCAGATGCCCCAGAGATTGAGACAGGTCAAAATGTGCGTTTCAGCTTTGATGAAGACAAGGCGCATCTATTTTAAGCGTGAGACGCGCTGGTAAGATGCCACTGCCCTCAGCGTGATCAGGTCTATGAACTTATCCCTTTAATCAAGCAGATAGGTTTTGTCATTTACCTTGATGGTAAAAGACAGCGCGCGCGCGCCTTGTTTGATTGTGGCAAGATGCAAGATGCCAAGCGCATCAAAGATCTTGGTTAGCCATGTATCATTGGGATGGGTTATAGTGATTTCGGTCAATCTGGCCCCAAGGTCTGGTTGAGTCTCGCCAGGGTGTTTGCCTGATGCGATATCATCATCCCATTGAATGAAGGCTGGCACGAGGCCACCCTCTGGCAGACTGCCATTGCGTGGGACCGTCAGACGCCAGCGTTTATCCCCACGTGTTAAGGTTACAATTTCGCCAAGATCAATCGGGCTGTTGGCAACGAGATTGTCCAAATCATCTGTTTCAACAACCCAGCATAGCGCGCGGGGTCGGGCGCGTAATCGGTCTTTTGTATGAGGATCATCAAGGGAAAACCACCGCACTCTATCTGGTTGCGGGGCATCAGGATCAATGGCAATCAGCTCCATAAATTGCCGTTCGCCTGTGGACATGATGGCGTTATGCGTGCTCATCACAGGGTGAAAGCCGCCAGCAGGCAAGCGCAAACCTGTTTGAGTTTCAAAATCATCAAGGCCTGTTGAAAGGTTACTTGCGCCTAAGGTAAAATGATCTAGTCTTATAGGATGTATTTTAGAGGGCATTTCGGATTGCCTTTGTTGGTTTAATAAATTTGCTTTATGCTGTGCTCTCTCATTTTAAGGTAGTCACATTATGACAAAATCAAGTTCGCTCTTCACGCCTATTTTGATCGCATCAAGCTTAATCTTATTTTTAAGCTTTATGATCCGTGCAAGTTTTGGTGTGTTTCAAATACCGATTGCCGCTGATTTGGGGTGGTTACGATCTGATTTTTCATTGGCGATTGCCATTCAAAATCTAGCATGGGGCTTTGCCACGCCGTTATTTGGGGCATTTGCTGAACGCCTTGGTGACAGACGCGCTGTACTGATCGGTATTGGGCTATATGCGGCGGGGTTGTTGTTCAGTGCTTATTCGGTGTCTGCCATTGAACATCAAATGCTTGAAGCCTTGGTTGGTTTTGGGATTGCAGGTACTGGTTTTGGGGTGTTGCTTGGTGTTGTGGGGCGTGCGGCATCTGATAAGCACCGCTCTATGGCACTTGGCATTACCACTGCCGCAGGCTCGCTTGGTCAGGTGGTGGGCCCGCCATTGGCGCAATATTTATTGGCAGGGATGCATTGGTCATCTGTCTTTATGATTTTTGCGATCATCATCTTATCATCTGCGATATTCTTGCCGTTTTTGAAAAGTGATTACAAAGCCACCAAAGCAGAATTGGAAGAATCGCTTGGTGAAATCATCACAAGAGCGGCAAAAGATCCCAATTATATTATGATTTTCATTGGCTTTTTCAGCTGCGGGTTTCAGCTGGCCTTTGTGACAGCGCATTTCCCAGCACTTGTCACAGAAGTTTGTGCCTCGATCAGCCCCGATAGCCTGTTGGCAAAATTAGGGGTGACAACCACCGCCGCCTTGGGCGCCTTATCTATTGGGGTGATTGGGGTGTTTAACATTATTGGCACTTTGACGGCAGGCGCGCTTGGCAATCGGTTCCAAAAGAAGAACCTGCTAGCGTTAATTTATGGCGGACGCACCTTGATAGCGGCATGGTTTATTATTATGCCAATCACCCCGTCAAGCGTCTTGATCTTCTCTGTTGTGATGGGTTCACTTTGGCTGGCAACCGTGCCGTTGACCTCTGGCCTTGTGGCACATTTATATGGCCTTCGTTATATGGGGACGCTGTACGGGTTGGTGTTCTTCTCGCACCAGCTTGGTTCATTTGTTGGCGTCTGGCTTGGCGGCGAATTTTATGACCAATTCGGCTCTTACACGGTTGTGTGGTGGGTTGGTGTTGGCACAGGGTTATTGTCGACCTTGGTTCATATTCCGATCAAGGAAAGACGGCAATTGGCAGCTGCCTGATAGGTTGGTAACAGATATGGCGAAAACTAATTTCGGGCAAATTTAAGGTGATGCCCTGTTGGTTTTGGCATAGTTCGCCACGCAATCTTTGACAAAATCGATGAAGACTTTGGTCTTTTGCATCTGCAATCGCCGTGACGCTCTAACGGCGTAAATGGTGGCGCGCGGTTCTGGGATGATCGAAGCGCATAACTGTACCAACCGTCCTGATTGTAAGTCTTTTTGGCAATAAAGTTCTGATAATAATGCGACGCCGCCCCCTTGACGGACAATGTCACGCAAAATGACGGCATCATTGACGCTCATCAAGGATGAGGTATCCAAAAAATGCCGCCCTGTGGGAGATCGGACAGGCAGGCGGGTCATCTGATAGCGTGTTTCGCAAAAGGTCACATGCTGTTTTAAATCAGCCAAATGATCACCAACAGGATTGGTGGCAACATAATCAGATGAGGCAACCCAAATCAGATTGCTATCAGAGATTTTTTGGCTGATCATCTCTGAATCCATAATGGGCCCCACCATAAAGGCCAAATCGAGATCTTCGGTTAACAAATTCACAGCATGACCTGCGACTGTGATTTGCAAGGTGATATCGGGATAACGTCCGCTAAAAGCGGCCAATTTGCCCCCAATAATTTCTTTGCTAAAGGCCATGGGCAGCGCGACTTTTAAGGTGCCAGATGGGGCAGAGCGCATGCCCAATAGCGCGTCATCTGCCAAAGCCACCTGTTCCAAGATAGAAAGCGCATGCTGGGAAAAAGCCTCACCTTCTCCTGTCAGGCGCCAATCTCTGGTGTTGCGGTCAAATAGCCGTATTTCAAGATTTTCTTCAAGTCGGCTTAAGGTGCGGCTAACAGATGATTTTGGCATGCCCAAATGCCGCGCCGCAGCCGAAATGCCGTTTTTCTCTTTCACGGCTAGGAAAACAGGCAAGTCATCAATGTTCCATTTCATGAACGTTCTGTCCAAAATTTTGATATTGTTATCATTCAGGAATACCTTTTATAGTGATGAAAGAAAAGCATTTTTATGGTTGGACCAATAACCAGTCAGGCAGCCAGCCAAGCGGAGGGGTGATATGAGTGAAAAAGACTATGATGATGTGCCAGGCACCTATGTGCTTGATAGCCGTACCTATCGAAAAGGATATCATCTGAATATGTTTCTGATGACCTTGAACAAAGCAGAATGCCGTGCGGAATTTGACCAAGATGAAGCAGGGTATTTGGCGAAATTTAAGCTGACAGATGCGCAAAAACAGGCTGTTCTGGATCGCGAATATCTAGAGCTGCTGCATTTAGGGGCCAATGTGTATTACGCCTTTAAATTGGTCAGCCATGACCGCCAGCCTCCACAAGTGATGTATGGCAAGATGTCACGGCCAGAGCTTAGTTTTGATGAGTTTCAAAAGATGATGTTATCTGGTGGTCGCCCCATCGATGGCAATAGATATAAGGATGAGACAAATGGCTAAAATCATTGCAGGTATGGGTACATCACATGTGCCAGGTGTTGGCGCGGCGATGGATAATGGCAAAACAGATGAAGCCTATTGGCAACCTCTTTTTGCTGGTTTTGAGCCGTTGCGCGCGTGGCATAAAGACAATGTGCCAGATGTGAATATCATTGTTTTTAATGATCATGCGACATCCTATTCTTTGGATAATTATGCAACCTTTACCCTTGGGGTTGGTGAAGAATTTGTCCCAGCTGATGAAGGCTGGGGGCCACGCAAGGTGCCAAACTTAAAAGGGCATCCTGAATTGGCATGGCATCTGGTTGAAAGCTTAATGGCTGAAGAATTTGATATGGCAGTCGCAGGCTCTCTTGAAGTGGATCATGGTTGCACGGTGCCCTTATCCATTGCCTATGACCAGCCAGATGAATGGCCAACTGCGGTCATTCCGCTTTGTGTGAATGTGATCCAGCACCCGCTTCCGACCGCGATGCGTTGCTATAAATTGGGGCAAGCCATTGGCAGAGCAGTGGCAAGTTTCCCAGAAGATATCACGGTTGGTATTTGGGGCACAGGCGGGCTGTCTCATCAATTGGGTGGAGAGCGTGCTGGCGTGGTGAACCCTGAATTTGACAAAAGATTCCTTGATAATTTAACGCAAAACCCCCTCGCAAATGCGGAAATCCCCCATGTTGATTTCATCCGCGATGCGGGATGTGAAGGCATTGAGATGATTATGTGGAATGTCATGCGCGGGGCACTAAATGACAAGGTAGAAGAAATGTATCGTTTCTATCATATTCCTGTATCAGCCACAGCCTATGGGGCGATCATCTTGGAAAATAGAGATGATAACGGAGAGCAATAAGTCATGAAGAAAATTCGGATTGGTGTTGCAGGGGCAAATGGGGCCTTTGGCACAAAGCATTTAGAAGCGTTATCCGCGATTGAACATGCGGAAATTACCGCTGTTATGGCCACCTCATTAGAAAAGGCCAATAAAAGCGGGGATGCGTTTCATGTGCCGCATCGCTTTGATGATTATGATGCGTTTTTGGCATGTGATGAGATGGATGCGGTGATTTTATCAACGCCAACCCAGCTTCATGCCGAACAAGGCATCAAGGCCATGGAAGCTGGCAAACATGTTTTGGTCGAAATTCCCATGGCAGATAGTCTGGCAGATTCTGAAGCCTTGGTTGCCAAGCAAGCCGAAACTGGGCTGGTTGGGATGGTCGGGCATGTCCGCCGTTTTAACCCATCGCATCAATATGTTCATAAGCTGATTACCGCTGGCGATCTGTCTATTCAGCAGATGGATGTGCAGACCTATTTTTTCCGCAGAACCAATATGAATGCCAAAGGTGAGCCGCGGTCATGGACAGATCATTTATTATGGCATCATGCCTGTCATACCATTGATTTGTTTTTATATCAGACAGGGGAGCCCATTAGCGAAGTGCATGCGGTGCAAGGCCCAAAACACCCTGATCTTGGCATCGCCATGGATATGTCGATCATCATGAAAACACCAACAGGCAAATTATGCACCCTGTCTTTGTCATTTAACAATGATGGCCCGCTTGGTACTTTCTTCCGCTATATTGGTGATACTGGCACTTATTTAGCGCGTTATGATGATCTGTTTAATGGCAAGGATGAACAAATTGACGTCTCTGATGTTGATGTCTCTCTGAATGGGATTGAGTTGATTGACCGCGAATTTATCAATGCCATCATCGAAGGACGCGAGCCAAATAGCTCTTTGCGGCAAGGCTTGCCAGCCATGGCAGTGATGCATGAAATTGAACAGAAAATGACATCATGAGCCATCAAAGCACAATCCCGTTTTTGCAAATTCGTGGCGGCAGTTCCAAAGGCCTATATTTTCATGATGCCGATTTGCCACGTGATCAGGCGAAGCGCGAGGCTGTGCTGAAAGCCATTATGGGCGCTTATGGTGATCCGCGCCAGATTGATGGCCTTGGCGGAGGGGATCCCTTATCATCTAAAATCGCCGTGATCAGCCCATCACAAAGGCCAGATGTGGATATTGATTATCACTTTATCCAAGCGATTATTGGTGAAGACCGCCTAGATGATACGCCCAATTGCGGTAATATCCTTGCAGGGGTAGGGGCTTTTGCGCTTGAAACAGGCCTGATCAAAGCATCAGGAGAGCATGCCACCATTACCGTTTTTATGACCAATAGTGGGAAAATTTGCCATTTGGATTTTCCGATTAAAGATGGTCTGCCGATCTATGAGGGGGAGGCGTCGATTGATGGGGTGTTTGGCACATCTGCGGCGGTGATTTGCCGTTATGAAGGTCTGGCAGGGTCATTATGCGGTGCATTGCTTCCCACAGGCAAGGCTTGTGATGTGATTGATGGGGTGCGCGTTACCTGTCTTGATAATGGGATGCCTGTTGTCATGTTACGGGCTGATGATTTTGGCCTGACTGGACAGGAAGCCCCAGAGACATTAAATGCCAATACAGAATTAAAAGCACGTCTGGAATCAATCAGATTACAAGCTGGGCCGATGATGAATTTGGGAGATGTGTCTGAAAAATCTGTGCCTAAATTATGTTTGGTATCCCCGTCGAAAACAGGCAGTTCTTTTAGCACACGCACCTTTATTCCCAAACATTGTCATAAGGCAATTGGGGTGCTTGGTGCGGTGACAGCCGCAACGGCAGCTTGTTTGCCAGATAGCGCGGTGGCTGATTTGGCAATTGTGCCAACAGGTGATGTCAAACAAATGCAAATTGCCCATCCGTCAGGTGTGTTTGATGTGCAATTGACGTTTGATAAGGGCGAGATCATAGAATCAGGTCTGCTTCGTACCACAAGATTATTAAGCCGCGGTGATGCGTTTGTGCCGTCCCGATTGCTAGAGGATTAAAAAGATGACTGATGATACGCATCCGATGACTTATACGCATCCGATTACGGGTAAAAAAAGCTGTATGCCGCCTGATCCCAATACCAAAAAGCCGTCTTTTACCCCGCCAAAAGGGGCTTGTGATGCGCATTGCCATGTCTTTGGCCCGCATGAGGAATTTCCCTATCATCCCAGCTCAACCTATCATCCCCCTGATGGGTCAAAAGCTGATTTAGCAAAATTACATGACCATCTTGGTATTGACCGTGCGGTGATTGTTCAAGCCAGCTGTCATGGGCCAGATAACAGTGCCATGATGGATGCCATCGCATCAAACCCAAGCCGATATCGCGGCGTTTGTATTGCCAATGATAGCTTTACCGATGAAGCCTTTGCTGATTTAGATGCTGGCGGTGTGCGCGGCATTCGGTTTAATTTTGTAACGCATTTGGGCGGCACGCCTGATTTGGCTATGATGGAACGTGTGCTTGCGCGGTTAAAGCCGCTTGGCTGGCATTTGGTGATCCATGTAAATGCCGAAGATATCATCCAATTTGAAGATTTCTTTTTGAAATTTGATATGGATATCATTGTCGATCATATGGGACGTGTGCCAACATCGAGGGGGGTGCATCAACAAGCCTTTCAGATTTTAAAGCGGTTTGTGGCACGTGATAATTGGTGGGTCAAAATTTGTGGCTCTGAACGTATATCGGCGGCAGGACCACCTTTTTATGATGCGGTGCCTTATGCACAAGAGTTGGTAGAGATTTGTCCAGATCGGATCTTATGGGGCACGGATTGGCCGCATCCCAATATTAAAACCCATATGCCAAATGATGGGGATTTGCTGGATCTGGTGCCTTTATTGGCAAGAGATGAGGCTTTGCAAAAGAAAATTTTGGTAGATAATCCAGCGCGCCTCTATGGCTTTGATCAGATTTAAGAAAGGCAATTGCGATGAAACATGTGGCTGTCAGACATATCAAGAGAGCTGATAAAGCGGTTGCTGAGGCCCTTGGCCAACAAGGCGCATCAACCGTGCATGAAGCCCAAGGACGTACAGGGATTATGAAGCCTTATATGCGTCCGATTTATGCTGGGGCACGCATTGGCGGAACGGCTGTGACGATATTGGCCCAGCCTGGTGATAATTGGATGGTGCATGTGGCCATTGAATTATGCCAGCCTGGTGATGTGCTGGTGGTGGCTTTAACCACAGATAACACAGATGGCTTTTTCGGCGATTTATTGGCGACCTCTTGTCAAGCGCGTGGTGTGACAGGCTTGATCATTGACGCTGGTGTGCGTGATATCCAAGATTTGCAAGAGATGGATTTTCCTGTCTGGTCAAAAGCGGTATCATCAAAAGGGACTGTAAAAAATACGCTTGGGGCTGTGAATGTGCCTGTTGTGTGCGCTGGTGTTGTGATTATGCCTGGTGATGTGATTGTCGCAGATGATGATGGGGTGTGTGTGGTGGCGCGCGCTGAGGCAGAACAAGTGCTGGAAAAAGCGCAAGCGCGAACAGATCTGGAAGAAGCCAAGCGGCAAAAATTAGCCGCTGGTGAATTGGGTCTTGATATCTATAATATGCGCCCGCGTCTGGAAGAGGCTGGTTTTTCTTATGTGGATGAGTTGTCAGATTTAGGTGTCTATAATGGCATTGATTGCCGAGGAGATAAGTCATGATTATTGATTGTCATGGACATTACACAACCACCCCACCTGCGGTTGAAGCCTATCGCAATGCGCAAAAAGAAATTTTGAAAACCAACCCAGATCATATCTTTGAAAAGGGTACTATCACGGTATCTGATGATGAAATCAGAGATTCGATCATAGGCAATCAGCTGAAGTTGCAGCAAGAGCGTGGCACAGATATGACCATATTTTCGCCGCGCGCAAGTTGGATGGGCCATCATGTGGGAAATGCCTCGACCTCGCAAGCATGGACCGAACAGCAAAATGATCTGATCAAGCGGGTTTGCGATCTTTTCCCTGATAATTTTGTGCCTGTGTGCCAATTGCCACAATCACCCGAAACAGGCATTGAAAGCTCGGTCGCAGAATTAGAACGCTGTGTGAATGAGATGGGCTTTATCGGTTGCAATTTAAACCCTGATCCTTCTGGTGGGTTTTGGAAAGAGGCGCGGCTTGGGGATCGTTATTGGTATCCAATTTACGAAAAAATGGTGGAACTTGATGTGCCAGCTATGATTCATGTGTCTGGTGCCTGTCATCATAGCCTTGATACCACCTCTAGCTATTATCTTGGGGCAGATACCACCGCCTTTGTGCATTTGATGTTTTCTGATGTGTTCAAAGATTTCCCTGATTTGCGCATTATCATTCCGCATGGCGGCGGCGCAGTGCCCTATCATTGGGGACGTTTCCGCGGCATTGCCCAAGATAAGGGGCTGGGGGATTTGGATGAGCGTGTGTTGAATAATATTTATTTTGATACCTGTGTGTATCACCAAGATGGCATTAATATGTTGCTTGATGTGATCCCAACAAAGAATATCTTATTCGCCTCTGAAATGATTGGTGCGGTGCGCGGTATTGACCCTAGATCTGGTCATTATTATGACGATACCAAACGTTATATTGATGCCAATCGGGCCCTTGATCAAAAACAAAAGGCCATGATTTTTTCTGAAAATGCCCGCCGCGTTTTCCCAAGGCTGGGATCTTACGGTGTTTAACGATAAAAGCCTGATAGGTTGGCACAATTATAGTTTTCTTACCTGCGAGATTTTTTAAATGACATCATTAGGATTGTTAGGCTTTGGCGAGGCAGGACAAGCGATTGCCGCGTCATTGGCACAAGGGGGTGATGCCCCCCCTATCTATGCGTTTGATAAAGCGCGTCGATCAGATGACTTGTCAGATTATGCCACCATCATGCCATTACCAGAAGCGTTGGCGTCTTATTGTGATATTATTGTATCTGTTGTCACAGCCGATGAAGCTGTCAATGCGGCGCGTTCGATTGCGCCTTATCTTAGGGATGGACAGATTTTTGCAGATGGCAATTCGGTGTCGCCTGGTACCAAACGGCAGGCGCAAAGCTTTATCGAAGCGGCAGGAGCGCATTATGTGGATATGGCCATTATGGCACCGATCCATCCAAGAGGGCATCAGACGCCGTTGTTATTAGCAGGCGATTGTGAGGCGATTTTGGCCCCCCATCTAAGAGCTTGGGATTTTTCCTTTGCGTGGGAAGGGGTAGGGGTTGGTGATGCCTCAATCGTGAAAATGTTGCGTTCTGTTTTGATCAAAGGCATGGAATCCTTGCTGGCTGAATCTGTCACAGCGTCTGAGGCATTGGGGCTTGATCAACGGATTTTGCAATCAGCAGGTAAGACGCTTGGTATTTCTGATATGCCAGCTTTGGCAGATTATATGATGGAACGGGCCGCCACCCATGGCAGGCGGAGAGCCGCAGAAATGCGCGAAGTGGCAAAGACATTGTCAGAGCTTGGGTTAAGCAATCATATGTCAGAAGCCATCGCGCTTTATCAAGATCAGATCGCTGATATGGCTTTATCAGATGTCTTTGAGGGGGATATTCCCCGTGACCGTGCCAAATTGGCACCCGCGATGCGCAAAGCCCAAAATGTGAAGATCGGCAAAGATCATGACTGATAAAAAAACCTTGCCGCTCTGGCTCATTGCGCTTGGCACGGGAAGCGCGGTGATGGGTATTACCCTGATCACCCCTGCTTTGCCTGTGATCAGCGAAGAGTTAAATGCGCTGCCAAACAGGGTGCAATTATTATTGACCTTTTATCTGGCGATGCTTGCCACAGGTCAGCTTGTCATTGGGCCTTTATCTGATATTTATGGCAGGCGTGTCTTTTTCCGCCTTGGGGCTTGTTTGATTGCATTAGGCGGCTTTCTGTCTTTGTTTTTTACCGATATTAGTATTTTGATCTTATGCCGATCCTTGCAAGGGTTGGGGGCGGCGGCCTGTATTTCTATGGGACGGACCATGCTGAATGATTATTTCAGCAAAGAAGACGCCTCAAAAGCAATGGCAACCGTGCAAACCATTCAAGCGGTTGTACCGATGCTGGCTTTGAGCTTTGGGGGCGCGATTGTGTTTTTGGCTGGCTGGCAAGGGGTGATGGGCTTAATCATGGCGGCGGGCATTATTTTGTTTCTTGGCAGTTTGAAGTTCCTGCCAGAAACGCATCCCCCAACAGGCGAGCCTTTGCATTTCGCAAAGGTTAAAAATGGTTACCATGCGGTGTTAACAAATGGGTTATTTTTAAACTTCATGCTTGTGTCTGCCCTGCAAGTGGGGGCGTTTTTTACGCTGAATGCTTTTATTCCCTATGCCTATAAGGAGATTGGTGTTTCGACCATGGCCTTTGGGTTTTATTTTGCCATGACCCCGCTTGGCTATATGACTGGTAATTTATTTAACAGGCTTTATATGGTGAAAAAGGGCATTGAATTTGCCGCGCTTGTGGGCTGTTCGTTATCCATTTTGTCCATTGCCTTTATTATTTTAATACAGATTACAGGCGGTCAAAACCCATGGGCTTTGGCTTTGCCATGTGCCTTTTTTGGATTCAGCAACGGGTTAACCGTCGCCAATGCCACCATAGGGGGCATTAATGCCGCGCGAGCGCAAGCTGGCACAGCGTCTGGTCTGATCGGGGCTTTTACGATGATGGCTGGCGGGTTAGGCGGCGCGATTGTGGTGGCATTAGGAGCGGCAGAGGCTGTGTTAATTGGCTTTGCGAGCTTAATGGTTATGGTCTTTTTGTCTTTTTCAAGTGCGTTTGTCATTTACCGCAGATATCAAAAAGGCGCGGTTTAAGCGGAAAGAAGACCTAAGAAGCCTGTGATCGGGCCAAGAAAGGCTTGTGGGTCCTCTAGCAGGCCCAGATGCTGTAGATGCGGGATAATTACGATTTCTGCATGCGTAATTTCATCAGTGATTGCCTGTGACATGGCAGGGGTAGAACCTGTGTCATTTTCACAAGTGATCACCAAGCTAGGTGCCGAAATCGCAGGGTGCGGGCGTATCAGCTCAACGACCCCATTCGCCAAAACAAAGCGATGTGCGACATAATTATCACGATGATTGGCAAGCACGGTTTGCCTGACCCAATCCACTTTATCGCGATTGTTCGCGCGATAGGCATCTGTGAACCAGCGTTGTAATGTGGCCTCGATGGTTGCCGCAGCCCCGCCGTCAGATGTGTCTTTGGCGCGCTGTTCCACCTGTTCTTGTGCCTCTGGCGTGCGTTCATGAGGTGAATTTAAAATCACCAATGATAAAATCTTATCAGGGTGATCCATGGCAACGCGTCTGTTGATCATGCCGCCAAGCGAAAAGCCAACCAAATGGGCCGCGCTGATCTGAAGGTGATCTAATAAGGCGACAAGCTGATCACTTAACAGCGATAATGATGTTTCTTTTGGCGGCAGTGCCGTTTGACCATGCCCCCATAAATCATAGGAAATGACGCGGTAATCTTGTGATAGGACAGGGATAAAATCGTCCCATGTTTGGCGGGTAAGACCCAGCCCATGGATCAACACAAGCGCAGGTGCCCCTGGCGGGCCTGTGACCTCATAAGCGGTGCCATTCGCGTCATAATCAGTCATAGGCTAGACGCCAGCAGGGTTATCAACATCATGCCCCATTTCCCGCAAATCAGCATAACGATCGCCAATGCGGTGGTGCGGGTGGCCCCCAATTGAGCCGCCAAGCGCGATAATCATCTCATCATCTGCTGGCCCATCAGCAACAGTGACCGCAATGGTCTGGTAATGAGAGCGTCTGCCGCCATCATCTTTATCCATCAAAGGGATTTGCAGAACAGCGCCTGCGCCTGCTTTGATATTGGCAAAGGCCAGATAACTTTTGGCATCAATGGCCGCGCGCAATTTATTGCCGAACCATAAAGAGTGAGTCAAAGCCTGAGCATGTTCCACTTCGCCGCCCATACCCACCAAAGAAGCTTTGCCAACCCCTTCGATCGTTCCGCCTGACAGCCGCAGTAAATTATCAGTTAATAAGGTGCCAAGGATGGGGCAATGAGACCTGATTTCAGGCCCAAGATCTTCAACAAAGCCACGACCAAACCATGGGTTTTTGATCACAGCCAAGGCGGCATAAAGATGGGTGGGTGTATCCACTTTTTTGCCACCTTCGATAAAAGTTGTTTGCTGCCAATCAATGGTGCGTCTGATTTCAATGCTCATTTTAAATGATATCCTTATGGCAAAAGCGGGCTATGCGAAAGCGGGCATTACATGGTCAATAAATGATTTCAGCGAGCGTTTTTGACATTCGCGATCTAGGCCCATGCTGGCATAATAAATATAGCTGTCAATGCCAAGCCCTTCATATTTCTTAAGCTTGGCAATCACCTCATCAGGGGTGCCAAACATCAGATTTTCGGTTAGCATATCAGGGTCAACACGCACATTGCCTTCGAGGCTATCAAGCGGCACTTTGCCTGGGAAGCCGTTTGTGACTTCGCCAGATTTCATCATCAAATTACCAAACATGGCCAAAACAGAGCGCACCGCATCAATTGCCATTTGCTTGTCAGTGTCATTTTCATAAACAGCTGTGTGGCGCATCATCGCCCATTTTCCCGTGAATTCTTTGCCAGATTTGGCAATTGCCTCATCAAGACGGGTGCGATAGGTCTCAGCTTCAGAAAAGGGCATTGTGAAAGGCCAGCTCATGATGTTGCAATTATGTTCAACCGCATAATCAAAGGTAATAGGCGAGCGTGCGGCAACCCAAATCGGCACCTCATCCTGCACAGGCTTTGGCACAGATGTGGAAGTTGGGAATTGCCAAAATTCCCCATTATGTTCGACATCACCTGCCCAAAGTTGTTTCACAATAGGCAACATTTCTTGCATATAACGCCAGCCATCTTTTTGATCAAGGCCAGGCTTCATGCGATCAAATTCGCGCTGATATGCGCCAGAACCAATACCAAAATCAAGGCGGCCATCACTTAACAAATCGATCATTGCCGCTTCACCAGCTAGGTTAATCGGGTGCCAATAGGCGGCATTGACCACCCCAGCTCCAAGCCTGATATTCTTGGTGTTTGCGGCCCACCATGTCATCAATTGAAACGGGTTCGGCGCAATGGTCATTTCCAACGCGTGATGTTCCGCGGCCCAGACAATTTCAAAGCCTGCCTCATCCGCCATTTTGACCATCTCCAATGTGTGGTCGCGCACATCAACCATAGACGCGCTATCATCCATTCTTTCAAGATTAATGCTAAGCTGGAATTTCATTTTATGCCTCTTTTCAAAAGCGTATAGGGGGTGAGGTGATTGACCGATTACCGCATCTGAAACGGATTGGATAGGGGGTCATCAGATAAGGTCATCCAAACGGTTTTCGGTTTTGTGTAATCTAGCATGGCTTGGAAGCCTGCCTCTCTGCCATGGCCTGATTGTTTGACACCGCCAAATTCCGCAATAGGGGAAATGGCGCGATAAGTATTGACCCAAACAATGCCAGCGTTAATCGCTGATGAAAGGCGCAAGGCACGGGCATGGTTGGTTGTGAAAATACCAGCCGCCAAGCCATAATCACTGGCATTGGCAAGGGCCAAGACTTCGTCTTCTGAGGTAAAGCGTTGCACAGCCAAAACAGGGCCAAATAATTCGGTTTGCACAATCATCATATCCTGTGACGGGCAGGAAATGATGGTTGGTTCAAAAAAGCGCGGGCCAAGATCAGGACGCGAATTGCCGCCTGTTAAGACAGTGCCGCCTTCTGTTACGGCTTGCGCAATTTGTGAGGTGATATGATCCATTTGTTCTTGGGTGCAAAGCGGTCCCATTTGCGTTTCATCTGCTTGCGGGTCGCCCAAGCGGATCTTTTCTGCCATGGCAATCATTTGGTCCAAGAAATCATCAGCGATCGCGTCATGAAGATAGAGCCGTGAGCCAGCAACACAACTTTGGCCAGATGCACCAAAAATACCAGCGATACAGCCATTGACTGCGCTTTCAATATTGGCATCATCAAACACAATAAAAGGCGATTTGCCGCCCAATTCCAATGAAACATCAGCAAAATTTTCAGCAGAATTATGTATCACATGTCTGGCGGCAGTGGCACCACCTGTAAACGCAATGCGTGCGACTTTGGGGTGGCTTGTCAAGCGTTTGCCGCACGGATCGCCAAAGCCTGTGATGATGTTAATCACGCCATCTGGAATGCCAGCTTGTTTGACCAATTTGCCAAATTCCAAAAGCGGGGCAGAGGCATGTTCTGAGGCTTTTAAAACCATGCAATTGCCAGTGGCAAGGGCAGGGCCGATCTTTACCGCAGATAAAAACATCTGTGAATTCCATGGGATAACTGCGGCAATCACCCCAAGCGGTTCACGTTTGGTGAAGACAAACATATCTGGTTTATCAATGGGCAGGGTATCACCATGCAACTTATCAGCCGCGCCAGCATAATAACGCAGATATTCTGCGATATAGGTGCATTGCCATTTGGTTTCTTTCAGCATCTTGCCCGTATCTTTGGTTTCAATACGGCCAATCTGTTCTGAATGGTCTGCTAAGAGATCGGCTAAGCGGCCAAGGCATTTGCCACGCTCGCTTGGGGTCATACGGCCCCATGGGCCATTTAATGCGGCCGCGGCAGCTTCGACAGCGTGATCTACATCTTGGCCTGTTGCAGCAGGGATGGTCGCCCATACAGCACCGTTCGCAGGATCAACAGATGAGAAAGTTGCCCCATCACTTGCTTGCACCCATTGGCCATTAATTAACATATCATAATTTGTGATATCAGCCATTTGGCACCCCTTCTTATCGTCAGGTCATCCTGCCAGTTTCCAAGATAATGCGAAATAGCATTTCATAATCTGTTTTATTATATGAAAAGCGATTTGCGCATCTTACTTATTCAGCGGCGACAGGTTGTTTGCGAATTTTGCTGGCAAGCCAATTTTTAAATTGCCCAAGCTTTACATCCACATTTTGCCCCAAAACCAACAAGGCAGGTGTTGCCAATAAGGTTAAGATCGTGGCAAAGGTCAGCCCCCCTGCAATGGTGCTTGCCAAATCAGTCCACCATTGTGAGGAGGGTGCGCCTGTTAAAATAGAGCGATCCGCAAATTGGATTGTTAGCTCAAACACCATGGGGATCAGCCCTAAGATGGTGGTAATCGCGGTTAAGATCACAGGCCTGAAACGGGCAAGACCCGCATGAAAGGCTGCTTGGCGGGCATCATATCCTTTTTTGCGGAACTCATTAAAGGTATCGATCAGCACAATGTTATTATTCACAACAACCCCAGCCAAAGCGATGATGCCAAGCCCTGACATGACCACACCAAATGGGCGGCCCATCAGATATAGGCCCAAAAAGACCCCGCCAGATGACAAGATAATCGCTGACATGGTGACAATGGTCTGCCAGACAGAGTTAAATTGGATCATTAAGACAAGCACCATCAAACACATGGAAAGGGCAAAGGATTGCCCCAAAAAGGCCTGTGTTTCAGCGATATCTTCATTTTCGCCACCAACCATAAAGCCTGAATTGCCAATCAGCTGGATCGCATCAATCTTGTCTTGTAGCAAGGCGATCTGGGTCGCTGGCAATAAGCCGTCTTCGACATCGGAATCGATATAATAGAAACGCTGGCCATTTTTACGCTGGATATCGCCGCCTTTTGGTTGTGGTTGTAAGCTGGCAAAAACAGATAAGGGTACATATTTGCCATTGGATGTGGGGATGCGCAATTCTTCCAAACGGTCCAAGTTACGCTGATTTTTCTGGAATCGCATGGTGATATCCAGCTCATCATCTGAATCATCAGGGCGGTAATCTGAAATATCGACACCTTTGGTGATTAATTTCACCATATTACCAATCCCATCTATGGACACGCCGTGGCGTGCGGCTTCGTCACGGTCAATCTGGATGGTCCATTCAATGCCAGGTAAAGGCCGACTATCGGTAATATCAACAAAGCCGCCAATCTCTTGCATTAAGGTGATGACTTGCTCTGTTGCCGCCGCGGCCTTATCCAGATCAGGATTGAAAATCTCTAGATGAATAGGAAGGCCGCCACCTGGGCCGCCTTGCTGGGCTTGGATATTGATATCTACACCTGCAAGACCATCTAGGCGGGTGCGCATTTCATCCATCAATATCGTGGCTTTGTCTCTGACTTGCCAATCATCAAAAACCGTTCTGATAAAGCCAATGGAATCCGCAAGACCTTCATTGCCAGAACTTTCACCTGTTTTGGCATATTTGGCGGATATCCCATCAATATCGAGAATGCGGCTTTCAGCCTGTCTGACAAGTTGGTCTTTTTCTTCAGCCGCCAAATCCCCTCTGGCAAGGATTTGCACAACCGCTTGTTCAGGTTCGATATCTGGGAAAAAGGAAACGCCAAGCCCTGCGGAAAAATAGGCCGTGAAAGAAAAGCCCATAAAACCAGCCACTGCGACAACCACAAGTGAAGGATAGGTAATAGCGCGTTTTAAAATCCAGCGATAACTGCGTGGGGCAGATTGTCTGGCATGTTGATCTGCTTTTTTCTTGCCAATCATGCCGCCTAGCACAGGGATAAAAACCAAGGCCATAATCAGGCTTGCGATCAACACGCACATCACCGTAATTGGCAAATATTTCATAAAGCTGCCAACAATGCCTGGCCAGAATAGCAAAGGCAGAAACACCATCAAAGTTGTCACTGTTGAGGCGATAATCGGCCATGCCATGCGGCTGGCTCCTTCGCGATAAGCGGTTTTGCGGCTGGCAGATTGCGCAATGCGCCGATCTGCATATTCGGTGGTGACAATCACCGCATCCACCAACATGCCTGCAACCAAAATCAGCGAAAATAGCACGATGATATTCATGGTCACGCCGAGATAATATAAAACGGAAATGCCGATCAGGAAGCTGCCTGGGATGGCTAGCCCGACAAGGGTGGCATTGCGAATGCCCAAAGTGGCAACAATCACAATCATCACAATAATAACAGCGGCAATCACATTATTGGTCAAATCACCAAGCAAGTTCCGCACCGTTTTGGAATCATCATAAAGATAGCTGACTGAGACATCACCAGGGATTTTGCGAGATTCGATATCAATGATGGCACGTGTTGCCGCGACCACTTCAAGAATATTGGCCCCAACACGTTTTTTCACATCAAGCACGATAGAGCTTTGTCCATTCACGCGTGACCAGCTATTGGCGTCTTTGAATGCGCGTCTGACCGTGGCAATATCGCTGAAGTGGATGGTGGTGCCATCTGCGACTTTGATTGGCATATCATTTAATTCTTCAAGCGTTTCAATCACGCCTGGCACTTTGACAACAAGGCGGCCTGCGCCCGTGTCAATTGCGCCTGCTGTGACAAGCTGGTTATTGGCGGCAACAAGGCCAATGACGGTGCTAGGGTTCAGCCCATAAGCTTCCATTGCGGATGCATCAATTAAGATCTCAATAACCTCATCTCTGTCACCACCAATATCCACTTCGAGAACGCCATCAACCGCTTCTAGCTTGTCTTTTAAATCTCTGGCGGCAAGCACAAGGGTTTTTTCATCAATATCGCCATAAAGCGCGGCTGTTAAAATTGGGAAAAGCGCCAATGAGATTTCCTGAACCGTTGGCTCATCTGCATTGGCTGGCAGATTTGGTTTGGCATCATCGACCGCGGCTTTGACATCTTCCAGCACAAGGTCAATATCTTCACCAGCCAAAAATTCAAGGGTGATCGAGGCATAGCCTTCAGAGGCAACAGATGTCATTTTATCAAGGCCAGCCACCGATCTTAGTTCTTTTTCAAGCGGCTTGACCAATAATTTTTCTGCATCATTTGGCGAGATGCCAGAATAGCTGACAGAGGCATAGGCGACAGGAATTTCCACATCGGGATTGGCTTCTTTTGGGATCGCATTTAACGCGCTGAGGCCAACACCAAGAATGATCAAAAGCATGAATATGATCGCAAGGGGCCTGCTAAAGGCGGCGGCAATGATTGCTTGCATTAGCGTGCCTCCTCTTGGGCGGTAATCTCATAGGCCACTTCGTCGCCTTCGCTTAAAAAGGCTTGGCCAGCCGCCAAAATAATGGTGCCATCGGCAAGGCCAGATATATAGGCAAAATTACCAGATGTGCGCACCAATTCCACTGAGGCGGTTGCCACAAGATTATCTTTTGTGGCGATTTTCGCTGTTAACTGGCCTTGGTCATCAACATTGAGATGGGCAGGGGAAATGCGAAAGGCTTTGACTGTGTCAATGGTAATGCTGGCTTCGGCACTCATGCCAGCCAATAGACCTGCTTGACGATTATCAAGTTCGATCTCGACATCAAAGGTGCGTGTCTGCAAATTGGCTTTGCTGGCAATTTTGGACACTGTGCCTTGATAAGTCCCTTTGCCGATAATATCGATATCTGCCACATCACCAAGGCTGATATCAGCGATGCGCGCTTGTGGCACAGGTACGTTCAAGATCAATTTTTGCAACCCAATCATTTCGGCAATGGCCGCATTATCAGAGACATATTCCCCAATTTCAGCATGGATCGTTTCAAGATAGCCATCTTGCGGGGCGGTAATAACGGTGAATGATAATTGTTCTTGCAAAGCGGCAATGCGGGCATCGACAGCCTTTAAGGCGGCATAGGATGCGCTTAATTCTTTTTCTTCTGACAGAGATTGCAATTCAAATAACCGTGTTTCAGCGGCGCGTAATTGGGCCAATTGATTGGTTAAGGTCAGGCGGGTTTGCAAGCCTTTTTCAACCAATTTTTCAGTTGTCTGATAGGTGTCTTTCACCGCTTGTAATTCTGCCTCAGCCGCGGTTAATTGCGCCGCCAATGTGCCATCATCGCTGAATTTTGTCTTGGCATCTTGATAGGCAGCATTGGCCGCTTGGCGATCTGCCTTTGCCGCTGCCAAATCAGCTTCTAGCGTGCCCTTATCCATTTGCGCGATCACATCACCTTTTTTCACCCATTGGCCTTCGGTGGCGCCAAGCTTGCTGAGATGCGCTTTGCGACGATTAATAAGGGTGATTTCAAAAGACGATTCTGTGACGCCGCTGGCTCTGACCTGCAGGGGAATGGTTTCATTTTGAACGTCTAACGCGCTGATCGTTAATAATTTTTTTGGCGTTATTTTAGTGCTTTGTGCCGCCTGATCAGTGCTTGCCACATCGCTAGCGACATCGGATGATTGCCACTTAGACGATTGCCACTGGCCAGATAACATCCATAAGGTCACAGCTAAGGCAATGAAAAATGCCCAAATATAGGAGCTTTTAAGGCGCATGATCAGTCTCTTTTTTTAAGAAGTACGTTAAATCTTTGGGGCAAATTACCATAATTCACCTGCAAATTAAACAATTGATGAGGATTTGATGATCTCTTGATGATCTCTTGATAATCTAGGGCCCATTTGACAAAAACGGCTAGGTAATAAATTATAACTAATATGAAGAGATCGTTTTTTCGAAAAGTCGGTTTCGGCATAGGGCCATATGAAGATATCCCTGATGATCCGTTACAATGGGCAAAGTCGCAATTGCAAGACGTGCCAGAGTTAAGCTGGCCGCATCAAATCCCAACAGGGGAAGCGTTGCTGACGAAATATGCGCATTTTGTCTATCAAGACCGAAAAGTGCTTCGCGAGACCCATCGCCGTGACAGACGCGCCTATGAAGCGGCAAAAGATCGGTTGCGTGTTGAAGTTGGCGAGAAATTTCACGAAAACCTAGAATTGGCTATTCGCCACCATGCCGCCTTGCATAGTAACGCGCCTGTCTTTGAGCGGCTATGGTGGTTTTGGTGTAATCATTTTGCCATTACAGATAAAGATTTTATGCCTGAATTTACCACAGGCCCTTATCACCGTGAAACCATTCGCCAACATATGACAGGGTCATTTCATGATTTGCTTCGTGAAGCGACACTTGGCTGGTCGATGATCCATAATTTGGATAATTCTGAATCGGTTGGCCCAAATTCGAAACGTGGTAAATGGCGTCGCAAAAACGGCAAGGTGGCAACGGTCAATGAAAATCATGCCAGAGAGCTTTTGGAATTGCATAGCGTCTCGCCTGCGTCAGGTTATAGCCAGAAAGATGTGCTTGCTTTGTCCTATATCATGGCAGGGTGGGAGCATAAATGGACCAAAAAGCGGCTGGAATGTAACGCTGTTCATTTTGAACAAGAAAGCCATGAGCCTGGCAATCATAAGGTGCTTGGCAAAGCTTATAAACAGCGCGGCATTTCGCCAAAAACAAAGCTTCTTGATGTGCTGGAAGATTTGGCATCTCATCCTGCAACCATTGACCATATCAGCTATAAATTATGCCGCCATTTTATTTGTGATAGCCCAACTGATGAGATGATGGCCCCGATTAAACAAGCCTGGCGGGATACAGGCGGGGATTTGCCAGCCATTCATAGCGCATTGATGGATGTGGTGTGGGAGTATGCTGGCCGTGAACAAAAATTTCAAAACCCAGAAGTGTGGCTTGTGCAAATGGTGCATATGTCAGGTGCCAAATGGATTGAGCCAGAATATTTCAACGAATTTGACTTTAGCGCAGAGCCGCATAGCCTGATTAGGCAAATGCAGAAATATTTAAAAGAATTAGGACATAACCCTTATCGCCCTGATCAGCCAAATGGCTTTCCTGATAGCAAAGCAGATTGGTTGTCACCTGAATTGCTTATTCGCCGCTTTACCTTTGCCAATCGGTTCTCGCAAGGCATTCACCAGCCTGATGTGTTTGATGTGGGTGATATGATTGCCAAAAATTTTGATAATCCAGAAGAGATGCATGATTTGATCAAAGATGTGAAAAGTACAAAATCACAAAACAAACATATGCAGATTATCTTTCCAAGCTTAGGGATGTTGCACGCATGACGATTACAAGACGCGATTTTATGCTTGGCGCCTCATCACTGACTTTACTTGGTGCGCCTTATTTTAATGCCAGAGCAGAGCAAATGGCGAAACGCAATTTGATTGTGATCATGTTGCGTGGCGGTATGGATGGTCTGACGGCTGTCCCACCAAAAGATAAGATCTTAAACTCAGAGCGCCCTGATATTGAGGTAGGTGGCACCTTGCCTCTCACATCGGATTTTGATCTGCATCCAAGCTTAACAGGCTTTCATGAATTATGGCGTGCTGGCAAAGCCTCGGTGGTGCATGCGACCTCTATTCCCTATACCCAGCGCTCTCATTTTGATGGGCAAGATGTGATGCAATCTGGCGGGCTGACGCCTTATGCGGAAAAGACAGGCTGGCTTGGCAGGGGCATTGCGGCGGCTGGGTTAAGCGGTCTTGCGTTATCATTGCCGATGCCATTGATTTTGCGAGGGGGCCAGAACCCAGATAATTATTATCCTGCGCGTTTTTCCCTGCCGCGCCAAGATATTCTTGATCGTGTTGCCCAATCTTATAAAGGTGATGAGGCGGTGCAGGCGGTGATGTCACGCATTCAATCACGGCCCTCTTCGATGTCGTATCATAGCGGTACAGATGCGGTGGAATTGGCCCGAAAAGCGGCCTTGCAAATCAAACAAGCCGATGGTCCGCGCATTGCTGTTTTTGATATTGGTGGCTTTGATACCCATGCGGCCCAAGGCGGGGCTGATGGGGAACATGGCGAGAAATTATCAAAATTTGACCGTGTGTTATCACGCTTATCGCGTGGTCTTGGGGATGAAATAGATAACACGCTTATTTTGACAGTGACAGAATTTGGACGGAAAATTGAGCAAAATGGGGGCTATGGCACAGAACATGGCTATGGGACTGCGATTTTGATGGCTGGTGGCTTGTTAAAGCAATCTCAGATTTTCGCTGATTGGCCTGGGTTATCTGTCAAACACCGCTTTGAAGGGCAGGATCTGTTGGCCACAATTGATGCACGTGCCATTTATTGTTCGGCAATGGCCACTTGTTTTGATGTCGATTTTGATAAGATCAGACGCGCGGCCTTTTTTGGTCATGATTTGCCAGATTATCGTGATGCGCTATTTGCGGTCTAGCGATCTGCATTCTGTTTAAAACGGCATATTCACCGCAATATTGGTTTTGCTTTCGCCCTCTAGGGCAGGGCTATCTTCATTTTTTAATTGGGTGGCTTGTTCGATATTCACGGTCATGCCATTTGTCATAACAAATTGGCCGCCTATGGCTGCTGAAATGGCTTCTTGCTGGCGTTCTTCGCCTGCGACAAGCGTGCCTTGTTGGCGTACCGCGCCCATATCGAGGCGGCCAAAAAAGGTGAAGACAGAAGACGGCAAGAATGGCAGATCGATAAAGGGTCTTTGCCAATTGACTTGTGCGCTTACCAGCAAGCAATGTTCGCCTGATAAGGTGCCAGCATCCATGCCAATGCCAAAGCCACGACCGCCAAAGGCACATTCCGCATTGGCGAATGTGGGATCTTCTGACAATGTCGCTTGCGCAAACAGGCGCAATGTCGCATCCACTTGCCCATTTTCTAGCTGTTTAAGGGGCTGGCGATAGCGTTCAGATGCCCGCAAAATAGTGTGGTGCAAATTGGCACCTTGGCGGCCATTGGCGCGCGCATGAAAGAATTTTGCCCCTTGTTCAATTTCCACATGGAAGAGTTGAGATGCGCCGCCTTTTAAATCGCTTTCATAATCAGCATAAAGGGTCACAGAGCGTGTTTTATCCGTGGTGCTTGGGGTTGTGCCATTGCGCGAGGCACTGTCATTGATATTCACCGAACCGCCGACAAATAGCGATGATTTGCGTCTTTGCCATAAGGGCAATTTGGCCCCAATTTGCTGAGAATAGGCGCTGGAATTGAAATCAAGGTCCGCCAAAGCGCCTTTTTTGGGGCGAGTCTGTGATTCAGAGGCTCTGAAATAGACCTCAAGCGCGGTATCATCAACATAAGAGCTGTAATCAAATGCCACAGAATGATAGGCTTTTTTATCAGGGGCTTGGCGAACAGATATTTTGGCTTCATCTCTGCCAGTCCATTGCCCAAGCAAGGCGATATCAGCTAAAAATACATCACGACCCAAACTTTCAGACAGGTAATTTTGGTATCCCAAAGTGGCTGATTGGGTTCTTTGCATGACATTTAAAATCAAAACAGAGCTGCCTTGCTTGGCACCTGGGGAGATCACCCCTTTGGCTGTAATGCCTGGATAGCCATTGATCGCGATTAAGAAATTTTCAAGATCATGGGTCTTTGTGATGCCTTTTTGAGCAAACTGATCAAAGGCCGTTAAAATATGGCCACGTGCCAAATCAGATAAATTGGTCTCACGGATCACAAGCTCATCAATGCGGCCTTCGATGATTTCCAATTGCACAAGGCCATTTGTGATTTCCTGTGCAGGGATAAGCGCAAAAGAAAGCGCATAGCCAGCCTGTCTGTAATGCTGGGTGATGGTATCAGCGTAATCATAAATATCGCTTAGGCTGATTTCTTGGCCTGTTTGCGGCGCATCAAGCGCCAAGATGGTGGCAACATCAAATAAGGTGCCTCCTCTGATAGAGAGGCTTTCAAGCGTAAAGCGGATTTCATCTGCGCCTTGTGGTGCAATGCTGCTTTCTGGTAAGGATAAGGGTTTGGTGGTGCGCGCCTCTGGCAATTTCGGATCTTCCAGTGCGCGTTCAAGTGTGGCGGGGTTTGACAAGCTGTTGATTTGGCCATGGACGGGCAGGGTGGTCAGACAGATTGCGAACGCGCATAGCGATGCAAAAAAGCCAGACATCCCACCCGTTGCGGCCCTTTTTTGTGCCGCTGGTCTCATTGGGGAGATCATCAATCCAGCTTTGCGTATCATATTAATGTTTCAGGTCAATGGTTTAGGTCATTTTTAAGGCGTTTATGTTGGGTCCGTGGTCCGTTTTACCTTTATGAATTGGCGTTTGCCCATGCTTGGTTTTTTTCTTTCACTTCGTTAAAAGCGGCGGTGAAACCAGATAAAGATAGGCCCACAACACGCGGCTGGCCTGTGCTTGATAGCACCGCTACAGCAGCTTGATTACCTTTTTTCAAAGGGGATAGGTCATCTTCTGAGACAATGGCTTCGATGTAACAACCATCAGCTTCGCACCGTGTGAATTTCAACGCGCCTAGCGCTTGTTTTTCTTGATCCACTTCAAATAGCACGCCGCCAGATACCAACAAGCCTGTTGGCACCCAAATTTGAATGCCAATTTCGCCATTTTGACCGAAATGTGCGATTGAGGTTAACATAACGCGCTGTTCTGTTTGCGTATCAAAGGCGGTTTGTACCGCATCACATGGCGGCAAATCTGCCCTGTCTATACAACGCACGACCCAATCTTTAAAAGTGGTGGTGCGCACATTTTCATCGCTTTGGGCCATGGCGTGATGCGGCATAAAGGCGAAAAGACAGAGCGCAGAGATAACAACAGATAACCTAGATTTCATTTTAACAAACATCATAAATCACAACATATTTCATTTATTTTGCCGAACACATGCCCATTTGCGCGCCTGTATTTTCACAGCTCAAGATTGTCCAATCACCAACGGTTTCGATGAAAGCAGGGCCGCTATCTTCTTTGCGAATGACTTTGGCTTCGACCTGTTCAATCATCTCCAGCTTTTCTTCTCTTTCAATCTTAACATCATCTTTGATGATTTTGATCTGTTTTTCAATCATTGGCGCGGTAATATCTGCTTTATCTTTGGCTTGGCCTTCAATATCCGCAAATAATGTTTCAGGTGCCAAAAGATAATTATCAGCGTCACCGCCATTAAGCCCATCAGATAACAGATATTGCACAAGCACAGATTTATTCAGACCTGGCTGGGCGTCATTAAATTGGCCTGAGCCAGATGCGGTAACCGTTTGCGAACCAATAAAGCCAGAAAGCGTGCCAATATCAATCACGGCCGCTCTGGTGCCATCATAAGATTTGCTCAACGCTTTGCTGCCTGTGATGGTCAAGGCTTTGCGTGCGATAAGGCCTGTGGCGGATGGCAGGCTGATATCATAATTTGACGCATCACCGCCGCCAAGCGAGAGGCCTGTAATCACCAAGGCTTGGCTTCCTGCCTTGGCGTTCGCAAAGCGCACATTGCTAGCGCTGGTGTCTAGCGTTACCGCATCACCGCTTATGATGTTGGTCAGACTGCCATAGCTGGTGACAGAGGCGGTATCTGTGCCATCATAGGTCTTATTCTGGACAGATAGGCCAGAGATCGAGGCAAAGCGTTTTGTGATATCTGCGTTCAAGGTCTCGCCAGCCAAGGTGTAATTTGAAGCAAGCCCCCCATTGGTGCCATTGGCAAGATTATAGGTCACGGAAACCGCTTTATTTGTGCCGATATTGGCATCTGCAAATTGGCCAGAAGATGTAATGGTCAGGCTCTCATTGCCAATAAAGCCAGTGATGGTGCCTTGTTGGATAGCGGCAGTGGTGGTCGCATCATAGATTTTATTTGCGGCTGTGCTTCCTGAAATGCTTAACGCTTTGGCCGTAATATTGGCCTGTCTTGTCACAGAAGCGATGCTGTAATTGGATGCTTTGCCGCCATTGGTGCCATTTGACAGCGCAAAGGAGACTGAGACATTTTTGTTGGTGCCAACATTCCCATCAGCGAATGTGCCCTGATTTAAGGCTGTCACTGTTTCTGAGCCCACAAAGCCAGATAAGCCAGTTGCGGTGACAGAGGCGCTTTGGGTGCCATCATAAACTTTATTGGCCACGCTTACCGAAGAATAGCTGAGGGCCTTTGGCGTGATATCAACACTCGCAGAGCCATTGGCAAGGCTGTAATTTGTGGCAAGTCCGCCATTGGTGCCATCTGCTAGGTTATAGGCAATTGTGACATATTTACCTGTGCCAGCATCAGCATCTGACGTTGTGCCAGAGGATGTGACAGTAAGGGTCTGACTGCCGACCAAGCCAGACAGCGTGCCTGCGGTGGTGGTGATGGTGTTGTTGGCATCATAGGTTTTGTTGGAGGCGGTCGGGTTTGTGATGGTCATAGCTTTGGCCGTGATATCGGCGGTGGTTGAACCAGACGCCAATGAATAGTTTGAAGCAAGCCCGCCATTGGTGCCATCTGCAAGGTTATAGGTGACAGTCACTGTGCGCCCATTGCCCACATTGGCACTGTCAAATTGGCCGCTGGCGCTGACGGTGACAGTCTCTGAGCCGACAAAGCCAGATAGGCTTCCTGCGGTAACAGAGGCGGTATCATTGCCATCATAGGTCTTGTTCGTGGCAGATGGCGATGCAATGGTCAGCGCTTTGGCGGTGATATCCGCTGTCCCAGAGCCATTGGCAAGACTGTAGTTAGAAGCCAAGCCGCCATTGGTGCCATCTGCAAGGTTATAAGTCACTGTGACAGATTTGCCAGCCGCCACATTCGCATCTGATGCCGCACCAGTTGCGCTGATGCCAAGGGTTTGACTGCCGATTAGCCCTGAAAGCGTGCCAGCTGAAACGGTGATCGCATTGTCCCCATCATAGGTTTTGTTTGATAGGGTCGGGCTGGTGATGCTTAACGCTTTGGCAGTGATATTGGCTGTGGTTGAACCAGACGCCAAAGAATAGTTTGAGGCCAAGCCGCCATTGGTGCCATCTGCCAAGCTGTAGGTAACAGTTACAGATTTGCCCGTGCCCACATTGGCATTGTCAAATTGGCCGCTGGCGGTAACGGTGACCGTTTCTGAACCAACGAAGCCAGATAGGCTTCCTGCGGTGACAGAGGCGGTGTCATTGCCATCATATATCTTGTTGGTGGCAGAGGGGTCTGCAATGGTCAAAGCTTTGGCGGTGATATCGGCTGTGGTTGAACCAGACGCCAAAGAATAGTTTGAAGCAAGCCCGCCATTTGTGCCATCTGCCAAGCTGTAGGTAACAGTTACAGATTTGCCCGTGCCCACATTGGCATTGTCAAATTGGCCGCTGGCTGTGACAGTGACCGTTTCTGAGCCGACAAAGCCAGATAGGCTGCCAGCGGTGACAGAGGCGGTGTCATTGGCATCATAGGTCTTGTTGGTGGCAGATGGCGAGGCGATCGTCAGAGCTTTGGCGGTGATATCGGCTGTGGTTGAACCAGATGCCAAAGAATAGTTTGAAGCAAGCCCGCCATTGGTGCCATCTGCCAAGCTGTAGGTTACGGTGACAGATTTGCCTGTGCCCACATTGGCATTATCAAATTGGCC
>JBMHDH010000051.1:0-3447 GCA_049889495.1 Puniceispirillaceae bacterium (SeqCode)
ATATGCATTTCCCAATTGCCAAGATGCGCCCCTAAAATAAGCACGCCCTCATCAGCTTGGTCTAGATGATCTTGTCCATGCAGGGTGATAAATTCATCACTGCCCATTTTATGAATATGCGGATATTCACCAGCGATCCTGCCTAGATGAGACCACATGGCCCTAATCTCTGCCTCGCGGCTTACCTCATCAAGTTCTGGCATCGCATGCGCGATATGGGCAAGACAGCGTTTATGATATTTGGTTCTAGGTCCAATGACTGAAAACAGCCAGCCAAAAGCAGCTGAGGTGAGTTTCACAGGAAAAAGCCGCATAACGCCCACCAGCAAACCCACAAATAAAGCCTCTATAGGCCAGATAGTGAATTCGATAAATTTACGAATGAGAAGGGGGCGTTTATAATGTGACATTAGGTTTTCAATTTTGCAAAAATCTGGCTAGCCAGCTTTGTTTTGTCAGTTTTGGTCATGGCGAGTTGCACAGGATAATAATCTATCAGCTTTTGCCATGAGGGGGCTAGCCTTACCCAATCTTTTTCTGTTGTGATAAGATGAGCACCTGTGGCCTTGGCCTCATCCAAAAGGCGTGAAAGCTCTGCCTCACTATAGGCGTGATGATCACCAAAATCATAGTGCTGAACAAGCTTATATCCTTGTCTTGCTAGCATATCAAAAAACCGCTTGGGCCTGCCAATGCCAGCAAAAGCGATAAGGTTTTTTGTTTTAAGGCTCTTTGTTTTTTGGGGGGTTTTTTGCGGGGCTAAATCAAAGCTAAACGCAGAAATAGGCCTCATTAAATCGGCGATGTGATGTTTATCAGCGCCATTTATCAAAATAATATCCAGCATTTTTTGCCCATCATTTATGCTAGTGCGCAAAGGGCCAGCTGGGAAGATACGTCCATTTTGAATGCCGATCTCGCCATCAAAAACCCCAATTTTTATATCTTTTGCAAGCTGGGGATTTTGCAAGCCATCATCCATAATAATGATATCACAAGCCATCTCTTTTTCGATAAAACGCGCACCATCAGCCCTGTTACGCGCAATGACAATAGGGGCAGATTGTGCAAGCAGGCGCGGCTCATCTCCTGTCTGCTTTGCATCATATTTATCAAGCGCTAACAAGACAGGTCCTGCAAGGCTGCCTCCATATCCGCGGCTAAGAATAACAGGTTTAAGGCCATTTTCTTTTGCGAGCTCTGCTAATGCGGCACAAACAGGTGTTTTGCCTGTGCCGCCAGATGTTAAATTACCTACACAAATAATAGGCATTTTTGCCTGATAGGGGCGGGTGCGCTTCATGCGCCATTGACTGGCTATCTGATAAAGAAAAGAGAGAGGCAAGAGCGCTGTGGATAAAGCTGTTTTGTGAGACCAAAAAGACGGTGCTTTCATGAAGACGTCCTTTTGCGTGGTGGTTTTGTCTTGATAGTTTTGTTGTAAAAAGAGGTGATTTTCTGAGCCACCTTAGCAGGGCGTTTTTCGGTTTGCTTTACATAGGCTTTGGCCTGTTTAGCAAGACGCGCACGCTCTGTCTTATCAGCCATTAAATTCATAATGAATGAGACCATTTGGCGTTCATCAGAGATTTGCGCGCAAACACCTAAATCAAGCAGAGCGTCAAATTCAAATTGATTTTTAAATTGTGAAGGCCCGCAAATAATCGGCTTGCCAAATGAGGCTGCTTCAAGTGGATTATGACCACCTTTGCCAGAGAAGGTCGCGCCCAAAAAGACTATATCACAGGCTTTATACAGGCTTGCCATATCACCAAGGCTATCTGATAGGTAAAGCTTATCACCTTTTTCTGGCATCTGCCCGAAAGAGCGACGCTTTACATCGCCAAGGCGCTCTGCAATTTCATCACCTCTGTCAGGATGGCGCGGGGCGATGATAAGCATATGATTAATGCCAGCTGCCTCAAGCGCATGTGACAGGCGAAGGGCGCGCATCTCTTCACCCTCATGGGTGGAGGCTGCCAATAAAATCATGCGGCGCGCTGCTGCTGAGCGCAGTTGTTTTACAAACCCATCATCACTTTTTGATGTCGCAGGTAATTTAAGGGTGCCGATAGCCTCTGATTGCGAAGCGCCCAGCTCTATAAATTGCTTTTGTTGCTGCGTGTCCACAGCAAAGACATAAGCAACAGGCTGAAATAAATAGCGCGAAAGAGATTTATATTTTTGCCAATTTTGAAACGCATTTTGTGACATTTGCGCAGAGGCGAAATAGATATCAATGCCTTTTTTATGTGTCTCTTCAAGCAAACAAGGCCAGAAATCAGATTCAAGAAAAAGCGCCATATCTGCTTTGATATGATCAAGAAAGCGCCTTACAGGGGCAGGGGCATCAAAAGGCGCATAAATATGCGTTATTGGCAAATCACCTTTATTGTCTTCAATCATTTTAGCGGCGGTCACTGTGCCTGTTGTGATGATGAAATCCGCTGTGGGAAAATAGGATGATAGAGCGTTAGCAAGAGATAAAGCAGCATTGCTTTCCCCAACAGACACAGCGTGAAGCCAAATACGTTTTTCAGATAGTGCAAGCGGTTGGTAGCCAAGCCCGCGTCTTTCTTGCAAACGCAACATATCTTCTTTGCCTGCGCGCGCGCGCTTTTGCAAATAAGATGGCAGGACAGGCAAAAGCCCGCTCATGACCAGCCTATAAAGGCGCATTGTTACAGGGCGCGCGCTCATGATGGATATTTATCTCCTCTATCGGCAGCCTCGCTAAAAGCGATTAGCTTTGCTTCAAGCTCTGCCTGCATTTTGGCCTGCTCTTTTTTATCCTTGGTGCGAGGCATTATCATCTCATCACTCCAATAAATTGTCACATGAGAAAATGGCTTCGGGATTTGTGTTCTATCCCAACTGCGCAAACGCCAGCAAGATGAGGCATGGCAAGCAAATAGCATAATAGGCCGTGATGTTAATTGCGCTAATGCCACAGGGCCAAGCGCCATCTGCCGTGCAGGGCCTCTAGGCCCATCAGGCGTAATCAGGACATGGCGGCCTGCATCAATCTCTGCTTTAAGCTGGCGCAAGCTGCTCAAAGGATTGCGGTTAGACGAGCCCCAAATTGGACGCGCGCCGACAAAACGGCTGGCATTGCCTAGAATTCGTGCATCTGCATGTGATGAATTTAACACAGAGATAAGCGGCGGTGACAACATTAAAATATAGGGAATAAACTCATGCCAATGAGATAAAATAACAGGCCGTCTTGGTGTTTGTTTGCGCAATAAAGCTGGCGGATTTACATGCGTCTTTTTGATTGTTAGCCAGATTAATTTACAAAGACAAATCAAAATAAAGGCCAAAATCCAAGAGCCGATGGGGCTGTGGATGAATGATTTCATCCATTTTCGCTTCTGTGCCATTTTAAACCTTTGGGCTTTATGCGCTCACTATTCCTTATTGATTGATAATGCTTTGTTTTATCGC
>JBMHDH010000052.1:0-5879 GCA_049889495.1 Puniceispirillaceae bacterium (SeqCode)
TGAGTGGGATAAAGGCATTACTTAATTGCAAGCCAATGATTGTTAGTATGGCCAGATGCGATGCAATAATCATTGTAAATAACCATAGAAGGTCTCTGCCTCTTGTAGACCAAGCATTTATTCTATTGGCTCTATCTTGAGCTGTATTCATTTTACTTTCCCCCAAAAGTTGTTTCTCTGGCGGAAGAGGCAAGTGCTATTTAGTCTTTTTTCATTGTTTTCGGGCTAACACAAAGCGCCTCTAACACACCAATCCAGGTGAGGCTGTGACCCGTTATTTAAATGCTGGAATTCTCACAGCCATTCATTACAGTTGCACATAACCATCTTTGAGTCACGTTTAATGTCTCTACGGCTTCACCACCCCCATCTGTGTAACAGCCTATATACATAATACCTACCCACCCCCTATGGCCCATGCGTGGGGTGGTTCACATGATGTGTAATCATGTTAAATGCACAGATAAGTGATATAGCTAAGTTATATTATAGAGGTAGGTATAAAGACACTTACCATGTCCCACTTCCCCTATACTCAGTAGGAACTCTGCAGACACATCATGTGACATACATTTGGGTAGACCACTGGGTAGACCAGAGTGATGCACTTGACGTGTTGCATTGTAAGTGAGATTCTAAGTATAGCTTCAATTACAATGTGTTAACACATGATATGTTGCATGAAATGGCGCACCCGAGAGGATTCGAACCTCTGACCTCTGCCTTCGGAGGGCAGCGCTCTATCCAGCTGAGCTACGGGTGCGTGATTGCCCCTTTATACATGGCTTCGCCACCAAAGCAAAGCGCATAAGCTTACCCCGTTTGATCGCGTTTGAACAACACATCATCATTCATCTGTTTTTTCAGCCGCCACGCCACGTCAAACCCAAACTCTTTCATAAAATCAATAATGCCCAGATTGGCATGGTCAATCTCAATAAACACATCTGTCAGTCGGGGGTTTGCCAAAATCTGTTTGGCACCTTTCAGCGCGCCAAATTCTGCCCCATCAATATCCATTTTGATATGCGTCGGGCAGATGCCTTCTTGTGCGGCAAAATCATCCAAAGACAGGCTGATGACCTCATAATGATAAGGCACATTCTTTTTATGCAAATGCGGCAGATGCGTATCAGAATTGGTGGTAAGGCCAATCATCTGGCCACTTGTTTCGGCAATTGCGGCAAAGATAAAACGGAATCTGTCTTGATTTAAGGCTTTGTTCAAACAACAAAAATGACTTTGCAAAAGGCTGCAATCAAAGCCAATCACAGTCACATCTTTCGCCACCAAAGAAGAGGCAAGGGCCGCCTCTTGGCCATAGCTTGTGCCAATGTCAAAATACACCGCATCTTGCGGCAAATCATTTAACCAGCGATATAATTCAGGCTCTCTTGTGCCTGTCGCCATTTCGCGCAAATCATCACATACATAATGACAACTCACTGGCACAAAAAAATCGGCACTCATATCATAGCGCTGTATCGGTTTTGTCTTTGGCATCAAACGCAAAATACGCGCCATCATATGGCTGAGCGGAAGGATCATTGGTGCCGTGCCTTTCGTAAATTTCTTAAGTCATAAATCTCTGGTTAAGACTCTCTGGCCTGCCTCTTTGGCGTCACATAACAGATGACATCATGCGGGTTGCGCGTCTGATCTGTCAAAGGCACTTGGGCAAAGCGATACAAGCTGCTGAGACCCAAAACTTTAAAAGGCAGAGATTTCAGCCATCTGCGTTGTTTTACAAATGTATAGAAATCAAGCTTGTGGTGATCGCTTGCAAAAGAGCTGGTCGGGAAATTTTTGAACCAATTTTCCATAATCACAACCACCGTCATATCAGGCGGCAATTGCGCAAGGATAGTATCAAAGATCAGCCCCTCATAGCCTTCGACATCAATCTTAATCACCCCATGTTTCAGGCCGTTTGACGATAGGTCTGCAAAGACATCACCCACCCATTTTTGCGCCTCTTTGACGGTGATCATAGTTGTGAAATGATCTGCGCGGTCGCTAAAGTTGGTGGCCAGATTTTCAGCACCTTGATCTGATAATTGCGGGTTTTGATCTGCGACAAAGCCGCCGCCAAAATTGGTGCGTGGCACAGTTAATTCGGCTGTGCCATCCTCATGACCAAGGCCAATTTCATGGATCTCAAACTGTCCTTCTGGTAAATTCAGCGCCAGATTTGATCGCAAAATATTACACACAATCTGATTGGGTTCGACCGCGATCACTTTTTTGAAATGCCCGCCCGTCAGGCAAGATACCAAGCCAATATTGGCCCCAATATCCATCAAGAAATCACCATGATTTGTGGCTTCATGAGCAATTAATTGTTCCAGATGCGGTTCATGATAGCCAAATAAGCTAGGGCGGTGGCTGATGATATCGCTGGGCCGCATAAAGGCGTTAACGGCGCGACATGTCATGAACCGATGCAAACGCTGGCCGTAAATGAACCAGAATTTATGCCGCAAGGATTGTTCATAATGGTGATGTGGCATAATGCGTCTGATGACCTGTCGCGCTCTTGGTAAAGCTATGATTTTGTGATGGTTTTTTTCTGGTTTTTTTTTCTGGTTTTTTAATGTGCATAGCAAATTTCTTTACATTAGCAAAATACCTTTTCTGCCGCATTTGCTGATAAAGCACCTTCTAAATCATGAAAAATGCATATAAATCAATGGCTTGAATCAATTGCTGAACCGCTTCAGCCTGACCCCCAGAAAAAACCACAAGTGCATCAGTGTATGGGGCATCGGTGTATGGGCCATCAGGCCATACGGCAAAGGGGAGAGACCCCCTTTACCATCTTGTTGGTCATCACCTCATCTGCTGGGCGGGCAATCAGACGGGTTCAAGGTTAATTGCCGCCTCTCACCATCTGTGCGGGTGACTGTGATCAGCAAATGGCTGATTGATGTTACGCGATGAAAGTCACCTACTTTACAAATCTCTTCTAAAATAACCGTATTATCCACCAATTCTGTTAGATCTGGGATGTCAGTTTCATTGCCAGATTCATTGCCAGATTCATTGTCAGGTGATCTGGCTAGATCTGGCTGTGATTGGGCACCTTGGGTGGTGATAATCTTTACTTGAATGGCGGCCATTTGGCTTCGTGCCAAAAGCCGATCTGCCCAAAAAGCAAGCTCATTTTGATGGCTAAATTGGCGATGATCACGTCCATAGGGCTAGCCATAACTTTGCCCGCCTGTGCGAATGGAGGTAGTGGTTTCAATGATTTGAGCCACCGCACCAATCATCACAATGCCAGCCACAAAACACGCAAGCCACCCTTTCAGCCTAGGGTCTCTTTTGTAAAAGCTGGCAAACATCACCCCCACCGCCAATGCCATAATGGCCATTCTGAAAATGATAGTCAAAGATAGCAGAATAACCGCACTTATGGTTTGCCCTTGGGTAAAAAATGCCCAACTTAACCCTTCTATCGAATGGGTAAGTGTGCCAAGAAGCAAGCCGCCTAAGACCAAACCAAACCAAAAACTATTGCGCAGGCCATAGGCACCTTTCAGATAGGTTGAAATAAATGTCATGATATACAAGCTCCCTTTCGTTTCAGTGAAACAGGTAAGATCACAGAATAAAGCGATTCATATTCCCCACAAAATTCCCCCTCAAAAGGTTTTGCTTTGTGGTTTGATTATTGCCTATAATCGGGGGGTAAAATTTTAACCAAATCTTTGAACGCACAGGTTCTTCATTATAAAGGTTGCAGAAGATGGCGAATGCACAAATCAACAACGCTATGTCAGATGATATGGTGATCGAAACAACCCAATCGCGTGTGTCGTGCAATGGCGGCGGTGGTGCGCTTGGTCATCCGCTTGTTTATCTGAATATGACAGATGATGGCACTGTCACATGCCCGTATTGTTCGCGCAAATTTGTTCAAACAGAGAAAAGCGAATAGCCCCCTTATGGCGATTGACGCATCTGACAAGCTGGTTTTGATTGACGGCTCTGGCTATATTTTCAGAGCCTTTCACGCATTGCCGCCTATGAGCCGGCCTGATGGGACGCCCGTCAATGCGGTCTTTGGCTTTACCAAAATGTTATTAAAGCTGATGGATGATCTGGCACCGCATTCGGTCGCTGTTGTCTTTGATGCAGGCCGCGTGACGTTCCGCAATGACATTTATGAAGATTACAAAGCCAATCGCACCGACCCGCCTGATGATCTGGTCCCGCAATTTGCGCTGGTGCGTGATGCGGCCCATGCGATGAGCTTGCCTGTCATTGAAATGCCAGGGTTTGAAGCAGATGATGTGATCGCCACCTATGCCAAACTGGCCAAAGAGCAAGGCAGGCAAACCATCATTGTGTCGTCTGATAAAGATCTGATGCAGCTTGTGAATGAAGATGTGGAAATGCTTGATCCGATGAAGCAACGCCGCATTGGGGCGGATGAGGTGTTTGAAAAATTCGGGGTTGGCCCACATCATGTGATTGATGTGCAATCCTTGGCAGGTGACAGCACCGATAATGTGCCTGGTGTCCCTGGCATTGGCATTAAAACAGCCGCAGAATTGATCAATCAATTTGGCTCATTGGATGCGCTTTTGGAAGGCGCTGAGACCATTAAACAGCCAAAACGTCGCCAAAATCTGATTGAATTTGCTGATATGGCGCGTATTTCACGCCAGCTTGTGACTTTGGCCAATGATGTTGATGTGCCCTTGGCCGTGTCTGATTTGGTTACACCAGAACGTGATGGCGAAAAGCTAGCAGCCTTTGTGACAGACCAAGGCTTTAAATCACTGATGGCCTTGTTGGGTGCTTCGGCTGGTGGGACAATGAAATCTGGCGCAAATGCCGAAACAACCTCGGGTCAATCTGCTGAGGGGATGGCTGGTCACGCTATGCAAGAGATTACCGCACCAGCAGTGGATTCCCCGTCTTACGAGCTGATTACTGATCTTGCCATTTTACAAAATTGGGCAGATCAGGCCCGTCATCAAGGCTTTATCGCCGTTGATACAGAAACCAGCTCTCTTGATGCCAGCCAAGCGATTCTTGTCGGGGTGTCTCTTGCTTTGGCACCTGGCAAGGCCTGTTATGTGCCGCTTCGTCATAAAGGGCCATCTGGCGGATCAGATGATTTGCTTGCGCTTGATGAACCGCAAGCGGCCATTGCACAAATCGCATGGGATGATGCTTTGGCTATTTTGGGACCGTTATTCAGCGATCCAGCTGTTTTAAAAGTTGGTCATAATCTGAAATATGATGCGCATGTTTTGGCGCGCGCGGTGAATGGCGGTGTGCGCTTATCACCTGTCGATGATACGATGTGCATGTCCTATGTGCTAGATACAGGGCGCGTACCACGCCATAATTTAGATGTGCTTGCTGATCATTGGCTTGGTCATAAAACCATCAAATATGAAGAGCTATGTGGCAAAGGAAAGACGCAGATCAGCTTTGATGCCCTTATGCCAGAGGCCGCGCTTGATTATGCCGCAGAAGATGCCGATATCACATTGCGCCTATGGCAGATGTTTAAACCACGTCTTGCCAGAGAAGGGGTTGCGTCTGTTTATGAACGCCTTGAGCGCCCGTTGATCCCTGTCTTGGCTGATATGGAATCAGCTGGTATTGCAATTGATGATGGGTTTTTGCGCCGCCTTTCCAATGAATTTGCCACCCGCATTGCCGCCTTAGAATCAGAGATTCACAAGCTAGCTGATACCAATTTTAACGTGGCATCTCCGAAACAATTAGGGGAAATCCTATTTGATAAAATGGGTCTTGAGGGCGGTAAAAAATCAAAGACGGGTGCCTATGCCACAGGCGCAGAAATTCTCGAAGATCTGGCAGCGAATGGGGTTGAAATTGCGGCCAAAGTTTTGGAT
>JBMHDH010000053.1:0-7003 GCA_049889495.1 Puniceispirillaceae bacterium (SeqCode)
AGCCTGGAACTCAGGATAAGCATATGTTGAAGCACGTGTGCCTGTTGGTACTGAACCCCAACCGAAATCTGGGTGATCTGCAACAGCTTTGATGTAAGCTTTTGAAGTTGCCCATTCGATGAACTTCTTTGACTCTTCAGCGTTTGGTGAGCCAGCTGGTACAGCCATTGCCCATGCCCACAACCAGTTTGCACCAACTGCGTTACCAGCATTTGGTGACTGTGCGTAAGCAACACCATCAACAGTTAGGAATGAAGCAGCGATTGTAGCATCAATCCACATGCCGCACTTGCCTTCGTTGTATAGCGCCAAAATTTCGTTGAATGAGTTACCTTCTGAACCTGGAGGGCCATAGTTACCCAATAGGTCTACGTAGAAGTTAATAGCTTCATGCCACTGAACTGAATCAATTGTTGGACGCATGTCTTTATCGAACCATGCACCACCGAATGAGTTCACAACCGTTGTGATGAACGCCATGTTGTCACCCCAACCTGGCTTACCACGAAGACATGCACCATAAACATCGTTTGCTGGGTCATGGATCGCTGCTGCTGCGGCTTTCACACGTGCCCATGAATCATTGTCGTTGATTGTCACGCCTGCGGCATCTGTTAGGTCCTTACGGTACATAACCATTGATGATTCACCATAGAATGGTGCGGCATACAATGTACCATTATGTGATAGACCATTGCGCATAGCTGGTAGCATATCATCAATATCATATGCGGCACCGAAGTTTAGAGGCTCAATCCAGCCTGCTGCACCCCAGATTGGTGCTTCCTGCATACCAATGTTGATGATGTCATACTGGCCACCACCTGTGGCTGTATCTGATGTGACCTGCTCACGAAGCACACCTTCTTCAAGTGATACCCAGTTAAGCTTTACACCAGTGTCTGCAGTGTATGCTTCCGCAACCTTCTGCATGTTGATCATGTGACCATTGTTCACAATCGCGATGGTCAACTCAGTTGCTGATGCATAAGATGCACTCGCAACTGCAAGCGTCAAACCAAGCGCTGCTTTCTTTAAAGATTTCATAATAGATCCTCCCACGAAATCATCTCATTTGAGTGCTTAAACTCTAAAAGGAGTCAAAAGCTGTGCGCCAATATTATTTTGCTATTGATATATACTATTTTTCATCATTTTTCTTAAATAATTACAAAAATTTCAAGAAACCATAACAGCAAAAAATATTATAAGAATGGCGTATTTATGCGGAAATCTTGCATTTTTTGCCATATTTTCTGCTTTTTTTACGATTATGAAACATCAGATGAGAAGCAATTCTGATAAAAAATCTCAAACCGATACAATTATTTGTTATGCAAGAGATGCGAATCGGACAGGTTTCACAGGATAATTTGTATAAAATAGAGCCAATTTAATCTTTTTGGGGGTTATTTTGACAAATTTCTACCAATCAGCTCATCCAATTGCCGCCATCTACATTTAACGTTTGCGCAACAATATAATCAGCATCATCAGACGCCAAGAACACTGCCGCGCCTGTTAAATCTTCGGGATGGCCCATTCTGCCATAGGGAACCGCTTTGCCAACTCTTGCTTTTTTCTGGCCAAGGGCAAGATTTTCATATTTGGCAAATAGCGCATCCACCTCTTCCCACATATCCGTATCAACGACGCCAGGGGAAATGGCATTTACATTTATGCCATATTCAATCAATCCAAGCCCCGCTGACTGCGTCAGGCTAATCACAGCGGCTTTTGTGGCACAATACGCCCCGACCAAAACCTCACCGCGCCGCCCTGCTTGCGATGCCATATTAATGATGGCGCCGCGCGTCCTTGTCGCAATCATATCCCGAGCGACCGCCTGCATGGTAAATAAGGTGCCTTCCACATTGACAGAAAAGACCTTGTGATAATCCTCTTTTGTTATGTCTGTAATCGGCGCAAGCGTGAATAAAGCAGCATTATTAATCAAAATAGATGGGGGACCAAACACCTGCTTTGTCTGTGATATCATCTCATTGATCGAATCTTGACATCTGACATCAAGATAGACCGCATGCGCCTCATTGCCTATTTTTTGGCTTAAGGCCTCTGCGGCATCACGATCGATATCAGCGATAATGACACGCGCACCTTCCGCAACGAATCGTTCGCAAAAAGCCTTACCAATGCCTTTCGCCCCGCCCGTAATAATTGCAACCCTACCTGCCAAACGTGCCATGACAACGCCTCCTGCAAAGAATATCTGTTACCCTAGCGTATGAATGGTACATGCTGTCGGTCAAATATATTCGATTGCCAAATAACAAAAAGCCTGACATGTCTGGATTAGCACCTAGAAATCGCTGGCTAGCTATAGCACCACCTTCATCTCACAGCTTAGCGCATTGGCAACAAAACAATAACGATGCGCCCGCTCATGCATTTCCTCTAGCTCAGATGTGGTTTTGTCATGGCCTTTGGCAAACTGTGTGACGGGATGTAAGTGAATACTTGCCACACATGTTCTGCCATCTTGTGTCTTACCAAGACGTGCAACAGCACAATCTTCATAAGATGTCACCTGCCAGCCTGCTTTCGCACAAAGGGCAAGGAACGTCATCATATGACAAGAGCTCAAAGAGGCCGCAATCGCTTCTTCGGGATTCACATAGCGTGCATCACCGCCGTAATCGGGGGCTGAGGTCATAGTGGCTTCTAAGCCGCCTGCAAAGCGCATACGGTGATTGACATTATAGCCCCCAGCTTCAAGCGCCCCGTCACCTAGTGACCAGTTTAATTTTGCGACATAATCTGACATAAGCTTGCCCTTTGATTGATTTGGCTAGGAATGCGGCGCTAATAATTTGGCTTTTTCACGCAAATCATTTTTCTTTATCTTGCCCGTTGAAGTTTTCGGCAATGGTCCAAAAACATAGTGCTTTGGCCGTTTAAAACGTGCCAATCTTGTCTGGAAAAACGCATCTAATTCTTGCGCATCTACCTGGCTTTCACCAGCCAATTCTATAAAGGCGCAAGGTGTCTCACCCCATGTTTCATCTGGCATAGCCACAACAGCCGCCGCCGCAATCGCAACATGCTCAAATAAGGTTTTTTCAATTTCAATTGATGAGATGTTCTCGCCCCCAGATATGATAATATCCTTTGCCCTATCTCTAATTTCAAGATAGCCATCTTCATGCATCACAGCGATATCACCTGTCCAAAACCAGCCATCTTTAAAAGCTTTTTTGGTATCTTCTGGCGCTTTGAGATAGCCTTTCATCACTATATTACCACGCATCACAATTTCACCCATCGTCTGTCCATCAGCAGGCACGATCTCACCCGTATCAGGGTTTAAGACAAGGCAATCCTCTTGCAATTCATAAGCGACACCCTGCCGCGCTTTCACTTGTGCCTTTTCCTCGTCTGGCAAGTGATTCCATTCGGGTTTCCAAGCACATATCACAGCAGGACCATAGACCTCTGTCAGCCCATAAACATGGGTGATACGCACACCTTCATTCTCAATCGCCTTAATCACAGCAGGTGGCGGCGGGGCGGCCGCTGTCATCATTTCCACTTTATGGCTAAAGTGCCGCTTGTCTTGCTTCGTGGCATTGGCAATCAAACTCATAATAATAGGTGCCCCGCATAGATGCGTTACCTTATGATCTGCCAGAGCATTATATATGGCCCCCGCCTCTGGTTGACGCAAGAAAACATGGCACCCCGCTAAAATCGTGATTGACCAAGGAAAACACCACCCATTGCAATGAAACATAGGCAATGTCCAAAGATAGACAGGAAAATGTGGCATCTGCCAGCAAAGCGTATTATTGACCGCATTTAAATAAGCGCCACGATGGCTATAGACCACCCCTTTGGGATTGCCCGTTGTCCCAGAGGTATAGCCAACCGTGATGGCATCCCATTCATCGATCGGTGGCCTATAGGTAAAATCATCATCGCCCTCTGACAGCAATGCCTCATAAGTCAGCGTGCCAATCAAGGGACCAGATGGGCCTTGGGTATCATCAATATCAATGACAAATGGCGCGCTCTTACATAATGACAGGGCCTCTATAGCAATGTCAGATAATGCGGTATCGACAAAGAAAACCTGTGCCTCACAATGATCAAGAATATAGGCGATTGTTGCGGCATCAAGGCGCGTATTATTGGCGTTCAGAACAGCACCAATCATCGGTATCGCGAAATGACATTCCAGCATCTCTGGAATATTGGGCGCTAAGATGGATATGCTATCTCCCTTGCCAAAGCCACGCTTATGAAGCGCAGAGGCAAGTTTGCGGCAACGTCTTTCCGTCTCACCCCAATTTCGTTTGATAGCCCCATGGATCACAGCGGGCTTTTCAGGGTGAACGCGCGCGGTTCGTTTGAGAATTGAAACAGGAGAAAGAGGCACATAATTGGCATCGGTCTTGCTAAGACAGGCTTGCTCATAAAGCTGCGAAGGCGCCACTATTATTCCCCTGTCCAGTCTGGCATCTCTTTTTTATCAATAAAAGCACCAATACCCGCTTCGGCATCTTTGAACATCATGTTGGTCGCCATCACCTCACCAGCAAAGGCATAGGCGTCATGCAAAGGCATTTCCAATTGCTTGTAAAACGCTTCTTTCCCAATCTTAACAGCAGAGGGTGATTTGGCGGCAATGCGCCGCGCCATGTCAAGGCTATGCGCCTCCAACGCGTCATCCTCAACCACCTGATTGACAAGCCCCATTTCATGCACACGAGCGGCATCAATAAACTCGCCCAGCAACAGCATTTCCATTGATTGCTTGCGTGATAAATTGCGCGATAAAGCCACCATAGGGGTTGAGCAAAATAGGCCAATATTGACACCAGATGTGGCAAAGCGTGCGGTTTGTGATGCCACTGCCAAATCACAAGCCGCCACAAGCTGGCATCCTGCCGCCGTAGCAATGCCACGCACCTCAGCTATGACAGGTTGCGGCAAAGTGACAAGCCGCTGCATTAATTTAGAGCAAATCGCGAATAATTCTATGAAATAGGATTTGCCACCATCTGCATCATCCCTGCGAGCGGTCATTTCTTTTAGATTATGACCTGCACAAAAATGCTTTGATGAGCTGCGCAAAATCACAGCGCCAACAGCTTTATTTTCGGCAATCTCATCAAGATGTGTTTGCAAAGCCTCTAGCATGTCTTGCGAGAGCGCATTAATGGCACGTGGTTGATTCAACGTCAAAATTGCCACAGCGCCATTATAGCGCACAATCACCAAAGGCCCATCGACCTGCGCAGATGAATGATTTATTTTATCAGCCAAAGACAGCGCTCCTATCCACCCAAATATCACTTAATTCCTGTAAAACAAGAACAGCATGGAACAGCGTAATTTACCAGATAAAAAATGCGGCATTTGCCAATAAATTGCGCCAATCTGGGGTAACAAACACGATGGTGCCATGGCGGATAGATTATCTACCTGCCTAATAATTGCCTCGTAATGATCATGGCCTCTCATGGCATCTAATCTGTGGTTTAGGCCGCGAATAATGTGTTTTTCAAGAGCGTGAGATGCTTTTTTGGGGTCTCTTGCGAGGGCCGCTTCAAAAATTTCCTTATGTTCTTGTGCGGCTTCATCACCACGATAAGTGATCACAAGCATTTGATAGCACAGATATTTGCTAAAAAGCTGCGAGTGGAATGACAACAGAATGCCAAAGCAATCATAGAGAGCTCTAATTTCAGCAGCCCTTTAGCCTTGGCTATGCTTCATACTAGGCCATGCCGACTTGCTGGCGAATGGGGCCTGCATCATCTGGCCGCTGATAGATATAACCCATCAATGTGTCTTGTATATCCTGATGCGCTGGATCATCAAACAGATTGTGACACTCATCAGGGTCAGAAACCAGATCATACATCTCCCCTGCTTGTGATTGCAAATCAATGGTCAATTTGTGCGTCTTGGTGCGCACAGTGCGCAGACTTAAACCAACCCCTGCTCTGGTAGGCAGCAACTCCCATTCATTCATGGCATAATCACGCGTTGCATTGTCACCTTCAACCAGTGGGCGCAATGTTTCGCCATGCTGGGTTTGCAATGCTTTGGCACCGCCATAATCAAAAAAGGTCGGGCCAAGATCGAGGGTTGAGACTGGCTCATCAACTTTTTTGCCTTTTGGCACATTTGGGCCACGCACAATCATCGGCACGCGCAACAAGCCATCATAATGCATAGGGCCTTTTAAGATCAGCCCATGATCACCAAGCCAATCCCCATGATCAGAGATATAGATTACAATCGTGTTATCCGCGATCCCCATGTCATCCAGAGCCGTCAGGATACGCCCAACATTATGGTCAATAAGCGCAATCTGGCCATAAGTGTTGGCAATAATTTCACGCAGCTGATCATCTGATTGCTCAGCAATACGACTGTAGGATTTGCGAATTTCTGCGCCTTTTTTATCGCCTGTTGGCTCTGCGGTTAGCACCGCCTCATGCCACCAAGGCCTACCTTCAAATGAAAGCTTTCGGTGTTTGGGAAGATCAACATCCTTTGGGTCATGTAGCCTTGACCAAGGTTCTGGCGCATCAAAGGGATGATGGGGATCAGGAAAACTAATCCACGTGCAAAAAGGGTCTTCCCCACGACCATGTTTTAGCCATTCAATTGCACGATCCGCTGTCCAGCTCGTATTATGCCAAGCGACAGGCAGCTGTGAGTGCCATGTTTGCGCCGCGCCTTTGGTATCGCCAGCATTCTTTTGATAAAGCGCGTTTTTTTCATCACCCCGCCCATCGGCATAAAACCAGCGTTCATAATGCTGACCATGAGGCGGCTTTTCTGGCAAGAACCAATTATGCCCCACCAGCATCATTTCCACATGATTAAACCCCATATAAGGCCCATACCAGCTATCTGGATAATTGGCTGATGATTTCAAACATTCAGGCGTGCCAGTTGGCGCAAATGTGTGATAGGTGGAAAAATGCGCCTTGCCGAAAAAAGATGTCTCATAGCCAGCGGCGGCCAT
>JBMHDH010000054.1:0-2678 GCA_049889495.1 Puniceispirillaceae bacterium (SeqCode)
AGGCTCGTGGCATCATGATTCTTGTCGATTTGGGACGTAAAAGTTAATGCCTGTTCTCTATCATTATCCAATGGCACCATCATCACGTTTTATCAGACTTGTTCTGGGTGAATATAAATGTGATTTTGAATTGCGTGTGAAAAACCCTTGGGAACGCGATGAGGCGTTATTGCGGCTGAACCCAGCAGGCGAAGTACCTGTTTTGGATGATGCTGCCAAAGGGGTGTATTGCGGTGCAAGGGTGATCAGTGAATGGCTTGAAGATACGCTAGAAGGGGCAAAGCTTTTGCAAGGATCAGCGGAACAAAAAGCAGAAATCAGACGCCTGATCGATTGGTTTGACGGCAAATTTTCAAAAGAAGTGTCAAACCCGTTATTTTCAGAACGTGTCAAAAAACGCTTTTTAAAGGGCCAACCTGTCTCATCGGATATCATCCGCACGGCGGTGGCCAATTCGCATGTGCATTTTGGCTATTTCGAATGGTTGCTTGGCCAGCATGGCTGGCTAGCGGGGGATAATATCTCGCTTGCTGATTTTATGGCGGCGGCCCATATCTCTGTTCTTGATTATTTTGGGGATGTGAATTGGGAGAAATATCCTGATGTCAAATCATGGTATATGAAGATGAAGTCACGTCCCTCTTTCCGCCCGCTTTTGGCAGACCGCCTGGTCGGTATGCCACCTGCCAAAGATTATGCAGAGCTTGATTTTTAAGACCCTATTTTTCAGATGTAAGATCACGCCTAGCTAGCTAGCCAATCTTGCGAGCAAATCTTCAACAGACGCAAGCAGTGCGGCAATTTCAGTTTCATCTGAAAAACGGTGCCCTGATCCTTTACGCAAATGAATGGCCACATCATCGCTTGTCACGCACTCTGCAATGGCGGTTGCGGTTTGCCATGGCACTTCATGATCTGCCATGCCCTGATGCAGTATAAGCGGGCATGAGATTTCAAGCGGCGCGTTCAAAATCAAATTTTCGCGTCCATCTGTGATCAGCTGATAAGGGTAAATTACATCCTCATCTGCATAGGGGTTTGGCAGGCCAATCTTGCCTGTTTGTTCCATCTGTTTTTGCTGGTCATCAGACAGGCTGTTCCAAATTAAATCTTCTGTAAAATCAGGTGCGGCCGCAATGCCGATACAGCCAGCGGCAGAGACTGTTTTTTGCTTGATCAGATTTAACATAATCCAGCCCCCAAGAGAGGAGCCGATTAGGATTTGCGGGCCAGCGGTGAATTGCGTGATGATGGCGGTGGCATCTTTGGTCCAGCGGCTGATCGTGCCTTCCATCATATCGCCGCTACTCATCCCATGGCCAAAATAATCAAAGCGCAGAAAGGCGCGGCCAGTGGCTTCACAATAATCATAAAGCGCTTGTGCTTTTGAGCCAAACATATCAGACCCATGACCAGCCAAAAACACAATGCCAGGCCCTTTGCCTTCCAGCTTTTGATAGGCAATTTGACTTCCCTCAGATATATTGAAATAAGACACTGACATTTTTTATGACCTCATTCGGTTAAACCTGTTATGATCCGCAACGCCCTGTTATGATCCGCAACGCTAAGTGAAATTGGTTCTGGATAGTACGGCTTCTGGCCACCCATTAAACCGCAAATAGGCAAATCGTTCTTAAGGTAAATATCAAAATACGCGCAATGTCAAAATTCCTTACACCTCATCCTACATCATCAGATGCCAAACCATCAGATCCGACATCGTCTCTGGCACGTGATTTGCAAAAACCAGTGATTGTTCAAATTTTGCCCGAATTAAATCTGGGTGGTGTCGAACGTGGCACGGTTGAGGTCGCACGCGCCATCATTGCGGCAGGCGGCAAAGCGGTTGTGGTCAGTAATGGCGGTCATCTTGTTGCGCAATTAAAGCGCATTGGCGCAGACCATTACACCTTGCCAGTCCATAGCAAAAACCCGTTTAAATGGGGTGGGATCAGACGCCAATTACGCAAAATTCTATTGCAAGTGGGGGCTGATATTGTGCATGTACGCTCTCGTGCGCCAGCGTGGATTGCTTTGCCTGCTACCAAATCTATGGGCCTAAAAACCGTGTCCACAGTGCATGGAAAAATTGGCACGCCTTCCTTGGTTAAAAAAATCTATAATGCCAAGATTTTGCGGGCTGATCATGTGATTGTGATATCGCATTATACCAAAAACATGATCGCAAAATATTTCCCGAAAATTTCACTGGATTCTCGTTTGACCGTGATCCATAGAGGCGTTGATATTGGCTATTTTGATGCCACACTTGTGAAACAAGGGCGCATTGTTAATGAGGCAATACGCCTTGCTTTGCCAGATGATAAGCCTGTTGTGATGATGCCAGCACGCCCCACCGCGTGGAAAGGTCATCAGGTGCTGTTGCAAGCGGTTGCGAAAATGCCGAAAAAAGATTTCACGCTTGTGCTGCTTGGTATCGCTGATGGGTCGCAAAAATTTTATGATCAGATCAGCACAATGGTGGCGCGCCTTGGCCTGCAATCGATGGTCCGCTTGGCTGAAAAATCAACCGATATGCCAGCTGCCATGATGCTAGCTGATGTGGTGGTAATGCCATCCATTGAACCAGAACCTTTTGGGCGTGTGGCGATTGAAGCCCAAGCTATGGGTCGTCCTGTGGTGGCATTTGACCATGGCGGTGCCACAGAATCAAT
>JBMHDH010000055.1:0-3772 GCA_049889495.1 Puniceispirillaceae bacterium (SeqCode)
TGGCTAGGGTCTTTAACTGGCCTTGATAAGCATCAGATGCGGCGTCCCACTCTGCAGGAATGCCCGTTTCAAGCTGTGCAATTTCCTCTTCCAAAGACAGAATGGTGGCTTCGATTTTGGCAATTTCATCTTCATCATCTAAACGACGCACTTCTTTTTTCAATGACTCGACTTCGCCAGCGACCAAGCGAACTTGGCGTTCAATGATGCGCACATCGGCATGCATGCTGGCATAGGTCACTTCTGTTTCCGCCAAACCAGCAAATTCCGCATTTACATCCTCCAGCAGATCAAAGGCTGAGCGTGCATCAACTGATACTTTTGTCATCGTGCCAGCGATCTTTTTCGGCAAGACTGAGAAATCAAGACCTTCCAGATCAGTAATCGCTATTTCGATATTTGCTTTTTGGATCACCAACTCTTCTGCCAAATATTCTTCAACGCATGCCTGAAGTTTCGGGTTCACAGGCGGCGGTGCATTATAAGATGACAGGTAAAAGCGGTTTGGCAGATAATTCACCAATTGCGGGAAGCTGCCCACAATGACCAAAGCAAATAGCTGTAGCGCGATAAACGGAATAACCCCGCGATAAATGGCCAAGGTTGAAATGGCTTTTGATGCCACCCCGCGCAAATAGAACAGCGCAAAACCAAATGGTGGTGTTAAGAAGCTTGTCTGCATATTCACACCGATCATGACGCCAAGCCACACAGCGGTGACATTGGCACCAGGGTCAGCAAGCAAAATCGGCGCCACAATTGGCACAACCACAACCGCAATTTCAATAAAATCAAGGAAGAAGCCAAGTAAGAAGATCACAAGCATCACAACAAAGAATTGTGTCCAGAATCCACCAGGCAAGCCTGTTAGGAAATGTTTCACAAATTCTTCACCACCAAAGCCGCGGAATGCCGCTGTTAACATGGCCGCACCTAGCAAGATGATAAACACCATTGAGGTGGTTTTCGCAGTTTCCAGCATCACACCTTTCAGCGTGTCTTCTGTGATCAAAGCGCGTACGCCTGACCAGAATAAGGCGCCCAAAAACGCAACCACTGCCACAGAGGTAATGGCAACAGGGATATGATTGCCTGTCACATGCAGGTTACGGACATTCAAATCAAATGACGAGGTCATCACGCCAATCATAACAAGCGAGATGATGGCCATAATGGCAGGGTAGAAAGCCCCTTTGCGCCCTTCATATAGGCGATAGCCAGCCATAATTGTAGCACCAGCTGCCCCAATCGCGCCTGCTTGGTTCACTGTTGCAACACCTGCGACAATCGAACCCAAGACAACAAAGATCAAAAGCAATGGTGGGATCAGCGAGAAAAAGACTTGAATGGCAAAGGCACGGTCAAAGCCGCCTTCATTACGTACCGCAGGCGCAATGCTAGGACGCAAGATCGCAGCGATTAGAATGTAAAGCAAATACAAACCAACAAGCACAAGGCCTGGCAAAAGAGCACCAAGGAACATATCACCAGCAGAGGTTGATAACACATCTAAGGAAGATGGCATCGATACTTCGCCCGTGGCATGTTTATAAAGTGCTTTACGCGCAGATGAGGCTTGGTCTGAGGCATTTGATAATTGGTCAGCCAAAATAATCAATACGATAGATGGCGGGATAATCTGGCCCAATGTGCCAGACGCACAAATGGTCCCAGAAGCAAGAGATGGCGAATAATTATTCCGCATCATCGCTGGCAAAGAAATCAAACCCATTGCAACAACTGTTGCACCAACAATCCCTGTTGTGGCGGCAAGCAACGCGCCAACCAAAACGACAGAAATGCCCAAACCACCTGGTACAGGGCCAAATAATTTTGCCATTGTAACAAGCAAATCTTCGGCAATACGAGACCGCTGAAGCATAATGCCCATGAAAATAAACAGCGGAATCGCAATCAGCGTATCACGCTCAACTTCCCAATAAACGCCCCTGAAATTGGTTACACCTGCTGACAGCCACTGAATCGGGCCATCTTGGATAAAGAAGACCGTGACATCATCAAAGAACAGCCAGCCGAAAATCGTTGCCAGAACAATGGTGATAATCGCAGCACCTGGCAAAGCAAAGGCCACGGGAAAGCCTGAGCCCAAGGCACCGATCATAATGATGAAAAGAAGAAGTAGAAAATATAGTTCCATTGTTTTTACCTTTACTCTCTACTTAATTGTCTTTGTTGGTTTCATGAATGTGTTTTTGCAAATGCGTCATGATGAAACTTGAAAATTGTAAAATCATGGAAAAGGCAAAAATAATCAAAAAGCCAGCCATCAGATATTTCACATACATCCCAAAGCCTGATTGTGATGTTTCAAATTTCAACAAGGCACCGTTAATGGTCGATGTTTTTTCCCAAAGGCCGCGCGATAAAATAATCCAGCATAACGGGATGCCTAACACAGCCGCTCCAATCACATTGGACAGGGCTTTTTTCACATCAGACAAGCCCGCATAAAGCACATCCACGCGGACATGGCCTTCTTCGACCAATGTTTGCGCAGACGCGAATAAGAATAATGCCGCATACCAGAAACGCACCAAATCGCCCATAAAGGCTTGTTCATAGGAGAAAATAAAGCGCGCCACCACAATCAGCAATTCGGCAACTACAATCAAAGTGGCAAGCCAAATAAAGGAAATGCCACGCTTTTTGGTGGCGATCACAGCGGCAAGAGCCAATAACGGAAAGTGAATGTAAGTGCCGCGCCATGTTGCACGCCCTAAATCAGATGCCATTTGCGTGCCAAAAAGGCCTTCTAACATGCCTTCAATGCGCAAAAATGAGATAAAGGCATCGACAACGCCAACAAACATCACGCCCCAAAAGGCAAAGCTGACCACATAAGCTGCATAAGAATGAAAGCGCCCTTCATGAAAGGACAGTGCGTTTACAAAGGCAGTGCCACGCACTTTATAAGTCATATAGGCGGGAATGACCAATGCCGCCAAAAAGGCCAAGGTCTGGAAAAGACCTGTGATTGTCACACCATCGCCGTCATCACCTGACAAAAGCCCAAGACCAGATAAGGTCACAAATGCGCCTTGCCATCCCAAAAGGTGGATCAAAAAATTATTGGCGATAAATACGGCCGCGGAAAAACCGCTGGCCAACGCCAAATAATAAAGTGCGTAATGGAACCTTGAAGGGGTGCCTGTCATGCCTGCCACCTTTTGTTATGATCGTCTTTTAAAAATTCTTTAAATAAAAAAAAGGGGCACCAAAATTTAAAAATCGGTGCCCCTTTCAAAATCATACCAGGAATTAACCTAGAACGCGCTGACGCTGTGACACGTAAGCTGAGTTTGAGTTCACAAACCAGCCGCCAATGTCCTTCAAGCCTGCAAGGAAGCTTTCATGTGTACGGTTGGCAAGGTCTGAATGCTGACGTGTTTCTTCAAACACTTCAACAGCTGCTTCACCCATTGCATCCCAAACATCATCGTTGAATGAACGAACTTCTACGCCCTGCTCGTCGATCAAGCGTGTCAAAGCAGCACCGTTTTTGGCGTTATATTCTGACATCATGACGTCGTTTTCTTGAGCAGCAGCTGCGCTGATGATGGCGCGGTCTGTGTCTGAAAGATCTGCCCAGAACTTGGCGTTAAAGCCAGCAGCCAACATTGAGCCTGGCTCATGCATACCAGCTGTGTAGTAGAACTTAGCAGCTTCATAGAACTTCATGATTTCATCGTTCCATGGGCCAACCCATTCTGTTGCGTCAATCGCGCCAGATACAAGGTTTTCATAAATCTGA
>JBMHDH010000056.1:0-11872 GCA_049889495.1 Puniceispirillaceae bacterium (SeqCode)
TGATGAAATTCGCACAATCGCATCTGCGAACATAGGTGATGCCACAACAGGTGATGTCAATCTGCAAAATGGGCCATCTCATAACCAAAAGACCATACGTCTTGTGCGTGGCTCTCATATCATTGTCAAAAAGCATTTCGATCATGACAAGGCCTATATATTCCAGAATTCGGATGGCCGTATCTTATTTGTCATCCCTTATTTAGATGATTTTACCTTAATTGGCACAACGGATGTGGATCATGATGGCGCGCCAGATACCCCGCAAATTTCAGAGGAAGAAATCAGCTATATTTGCCGTGAAGTTTCCGCCTATTTGAAACAAGAAATCACAGCCAAGGATGTGCTATTTACCTATTCAGGGGTGCGTCCTCTTGTCGAAGATGGGGCCGCAGATGCCAAATCAGCGACAAGAGATTATGAATTGCGCTTTGAGGCAGGCTTGGCTAATAGCTGGCTGAATATTTTGGGCGGCAAATTAACCACCTATCGCACCTTGGCATTGCAGGTCGCTGATAAAATTGCCGCCATTCTGCCAGCCCCACAGCAAATGGATAGCACCGCCCCTTTGCCAGGCGGCGATATGCCATCTGCTGATTTCCCCCAATTTTTAGCGAATTTACAAAGCGCGCATCCAGAATGTGATGCTCGTCAAATCAAACGAATGGCAAAAGCCTATGGCACAGATTGTTATCAGATCTTAGGCCAAAAATCAGGTGATATCGCACAAGGGATTGCGTTTGGTCATGGCCTATATCAGGCCGAAGTTGATTATCTAATGGCGCATGAATGGGCGATGACAGCTGACGATATCTTGATGCGCCGCACAAAGCTTGGCTATTGGTTTGATAAGGCTGGCACAGCCAAGCTTGCCAGCTATATGGCACAGAGGCAAAAGGCAAAAGCCAAAGCTAAAAAATAACCACATATTTCATGTTCTTTTTAAGGCTGGTCACAAGGGGCCATTGCTGATAAAAGAAGCGAAATTCATAACAGGTAACAGGCCAGAAAAAGGGCCAAAATAAGCAAATCCTGACGATTACAAAGACCTAAATGGGACAGAGACCCAAATGGGTTTTGGGAAATGTCGGTGATTTGAGGGTTCCAAAAGACAGGAACCATAGAATAAAAACCACCAGACAAGAAAATGACAGGTATAAGATGTCTCAAGCGCTGCGTAATATCGCCATTATCGCCCATGTGGATCATGGCAAAACCACTTTGATTGATTCTGTGATGAAGCAAAGCGGCATGTTCCGTGCCAATCAACAGGTCGAAGAACGCTTGATGGATTCAGGTGATCTGGAAAAAGAACGTGGCATTACCATTTTGGCAAAGCCTACATCTGTGATCTGGAATGATACACGCATTAATATTATCGATACCCCAGGCCACGCGGATTTTGGCGGCGAGGTTGAACGTGTGCTTGGCATGGCAGATGGTGTAATCTTATTAACAGATGCCGCAGAAGGCCCGATGCCACAAACCAAATTTGTTCTTGGCAAAGCTCTGAAACAGGGACTAAAGCCGATTGTGATCATTAACAAGGTTGACCGCCCTGATGGCAGACCAGAAGAAGTGGTTGATGAAGTTTTTGATCTATTTGTGGCACTTGATGCCAATGAAGATCAGCTTGATTTCCCTATACTTTATGCGTCTGGACGTGATGGCTGGTGCGTCGCCTCGCTTGATGATGAACGCACCTCATTGGCGCCTTTGATGGAATTGGTGGTCAAGCATGTGCCAACCCCTCAAGTGGATAAGGATGCGCCTTTTGCGATGCTTGCAACCTTGCTTGATTCTGATCAATATTTGGGCCGCTGTTTGACAGGCCGCGTCATGCAAGGTGCCGCCAAAGTGAATGAAGTGGTCCATGCGATCAATCTTGACGGCAAGGTGGTTGAGGCAGGGCGCTTAACAAAATTATTACGCTTTGAAGGCACAGATCGTGTGCCTGTGGATCGTGTCGAAGCAGGTGATATTGTTTGTATCGCTGGCCTGACAACAGCCTCTGTTTCTGACACGATTTCAGATAAACAAGTGACCACACCTTTGTCATCGACCCCGATTGATCCGCCAACCATGTCTGTGACCATCACTGTGAATGATTCTCCTTTGGCAGGGCGTGAGGGCTCAAAAGTCACATCAACCTTAATCCGCCAAAGATTGCTAGCAGAAGCCGAAGTGAATGTTGCCATCACCTTTGCCGAAAGTGACGGCAAGGATGCGTTTGAAATTGGTGGCAGAGGCGAGTTACAGCTTGGTGTTTTGATTGAAACCATGCGCCGTGAAGGGTTTGAGATGACGGTCTCTCGCCCGCGTGTGTTATCGCGCAAAGATGAAAACGGCACATTGCAAGAACCTATCGAAGAAGTCACTATTGATGTGGATGAAGAATTCGCTAGCACGGTGATTGATGCCTTGAACCGTCGCAAAGGTGAGATGATTGATATGCGTTCTGCAGGCGCTGGCAAAACAAGATTATTGTTCCATGCGCCATCTCGTGGTCTGATTGGGTATCAATCACGCTTTTTAACTGCGACCAGAGGCACAGGGGTGATGAACCGCATTTTCCATTCCTATGCAGATCATAAGGGCCCGATTACAGGTCGTCACAATGGCGTTTTGGTCTCAAATGACCAAGGCGCGGCTGTGGCCTATGCTTTGTTCAATTTGCAAGAACGTGGCATTATGTTCATCAATCCACAAGATGCGGTGTATCAAGGGATGGTGATTGGGGAAAATTCACGCGACAATGATCTGGATGTGAATGTCTTAAAAGGCAAAAAGCTGACAAATGTTCGCGCCTCTGGCTCTGATGATGCGATCATCTTAACACCGCCAAAGCGCATGTCTCTAGAAGAGATGATGGCCTATATTAATGATGATGAATTACTAGAAGTCACGCCAGAAAATCTGCGTCTTCGCAAACGCTTTCTTGTACCGCATGAGCGCAAAAAAGCAGCCCGATCTGCCTAAAAAGCAAGAATTCTGCGTCATTTCAAAAAGGGCCCTATCATCAGATGGGCCCTTTTATTTTGGGATAATTCGAAAGCCTTTTTAAAATCAGCTGCCTTAATCTGGCATTCCTGCAGGCAGGCCAACATAGGCTGTTTTGACGCTGGTATAAAATTCAACAGCGGCTCTGCCTTGTTCGCGCACCCCATGTGAGGATGAGCCGCGCCCCCCAAATGGCACATGATAATCTGTGCCAGCGGTTGGCAGATTGACCATCACCACGCCTGTTTGGGCGTTACGGCGGAAATGGCTGGCTCTGGCATGTGATTGTGTCATAATGCCAGCTGTCAGGCCAAATTCGGTATCATTGGCTGTCATCAAGGCTTCTTCATAGCTTGATACTTTGATCAAACATGTCATAGGGCCAAACATTTCTTCGACATTACAACGTGCTGTATTTGGCAGGCCAGCAATCACCGCTGGTGCCATATAAAAGCCTGTTGTTGGCTGATCGACAAGATGACCACCCCACAAGATCTCTCCCCCATCTGATTTTGCCACATCCAAATAGGCTTGGTTGCTTTGCAATTGGCCTTCACTGACAACAGGGCCCATCATGGTGCCTTCTGCCAATGCATGGCCGACCACCATTTTTTGCGCCGCCGTAACCAGCTTTTCCGCAAATTCATCATAAATGGCATCATGCACAATCAAGCGTGATGAGGCTGTACATTTTTGACCTGTGCCGCCAAAAGCGCCGCCAGCCGCGCATGCCACCGCCAGATCCATGTCACAATCATCCATAATGACCAACGGGTTTTTTGATCCCATTTCCATTTGTAATTTTGTTAAATTGGGGGCGGCTGCCATGGCAATTGAACGCCCGACTTCTAACGAGCCTGTAAAGGAAATGGCCTGAATGCCTTTATGGCGCGCCATCTCATCGCCAATTGCCGCACCTGATCCCATCACAAGGTTGAACAGGCCAGCTGGCAAATCTTGACGGGCGATGATCTCTGTTAACGCCACCGCACTGGCAGGGACAAGGTTGGCTGGCTTCCAGATGACCGCATTGCCAAAGGCAAGGGCAGGGGCAATTTTCCAGACCGCTGTTGCTGTTGGGAAATTCCAAGGTGAGATAATGCCAACCACACCCACAGCCTCGCGGCGCACATCAATTTCAATATTGGGGCGCACAGAATCAGCGTTTTCCCCTAATTGACGCAATGTTTCAGCTGCAAAATAAGTAAAGAATTGGCCTGCGCGATACACCTCGCCTTTGCCTTCTGCCAATGGTTTGCCTTCTTCTCTTGCCAGCAATTCACCCAGCTCTGTGGCGCGCGCCATTAATTCGGTACCGATCGCCATCAAAGCGTTATAGCGGGCTTCGATGCCAGTGGCGGCCCAGATCTTTTGCGCCGTTGTTGCTGCCTCTACGGCATCATGCAAATCTTGTGTTGTGGCTTGCGCAAAATGACCGATCACATCTGAGGTATCTGATGGATTGATATTGGCAATTTCACTTGCCCCTTTGCGCCACTGACCGGCAATGAAATTTTGTCCCATGATCTATCCTTTTTCACTCTACGGGTGAAGCTATTGGTCGATTGTGAGTTGCACTTTGAAACTTTGACAGCTTTTTCGTCAATGTCTTTTTTGTTTTTTCATAATCCAAGATGAAAGACGCAAGACAAAAGAAATAGGGCGCACAGATCCTGACATGGTCTTATGGTTTTAGATCTTCTGCTTTTGGCGGAACATGCTTGACTTATCATCTGCCAATCCCGATATCTTGCGAGGCAGGAATGCCGCCGATGATCGGCAAGGCTTGTGGGGCGATTGCCAGCTCACAAAACAGACATGGTGCGCAATTAAGGATATATTTTGGGTACAGATTATTTTGATCACACAACAGAGCCACAACAAGCCATTGTGATTCAGCCACATGTGCGAAGTTGGCGTCTGCCGCGCGAAGCTGATGTGATGCTTGAAGAGGCCATTGGTCTTGCCGCTGCCATCTCTCTTGATGTGGTGCATGCAGAAACCATTGCCTTGCCAGCCCCGCATGCTCCCACATTTTTGCGCTCTGGTCAGGTGGAACGCCTCACAGAGTTTGCAGGTGATTATGATCATCCGATCATGATCATCAATACCAGCCTGTCACCTGTGCAACAACGCAACCTTGAAATGCGCCTTAAGGCCAAGGTGATTGACCGCACCGCGCTGATCCTAGAGATTTTTGGGGCACGTGCCAAAACACATGCGGGCCGCTTGCAAGTTGAGCTGGCCGCAATGATGTTTCAACGTTCTCGTCTTGTCCGCAGTTGGACTCACCTTGAAAGACAACGCGGCGGCGGTGGCTTTTTGGGGGGACCTGGGGAACGCCAAATCGAACTTGATCGGCGGATGCTGATGGATCGTGTTGTCCGCATTAAGGCTGAATTGAAAGATGTGGAACGCACAAGAGCCCTGCAAAGGCAAAACCGAAACCGTCAACAAACCCCTACCATTGCGCTGGTGGGCTATACCAATGCTGGCAAATCTACTTTATTTAATGCCATCACGGGCGCAGGCGTCTTATCAAAAGATATGTTATTTGCCACCCTTGACCCCACCATGCGTCACATGGCTTTGCCCTCAGGCAAGGATGTGGTGTTGGCAGATACGGTTGGCTTCATCAGCCAATTGCCAACCGAATTAATCGAAGCCTTTAAATCAACGCTAGAAGAAGTGGTGCAAGCTGATATCCTGCTTCATGTTCATGATGGCAGCTCTCCTGTGTTATTTGAAGAGGCCGCAGATGTCCGCCAAGTGTTACTTGATATCGGCTTTGATGAGGCGCGTCTGGCGCATGATGTCATCCATGTCATTAACAAAAAAGATAATATGAGCGAAGATATGATGACCGCTGTGGGTCATGAATTTGAAGATGCCATTTTCACGTCAGCTTTGACCAGTGATGGTGTGCCAGATCTTGTGACAGAGATTGAAGGCATGTTGCTTGCCAATCGTCATTTGCTTGAAGTGGAACTGCCGCCGCAAGCAGGTGCGGCGCGTGCTTGGCTTTATGAACGCGGCGAGGTTCAAGGTGACACCTATGATGACACAGGCTTGCAAACCTTAAAAGTGCGCCTTGATGAAGCAGATGAAGCGCGCTTTGAAAAACAATTTCCAGATGTGCGCTTTAAAACCTATCTTTAATGATTATGGCTATGCTTATGCTTATGTGTATTGCCAGATAGGCTGATGGTGTCTGCGGTAAGCGTTATCGCATCTGCTTTTTCAAATTCAAATGTGATCTCATAGCTTTCAGATAATTTAATTTGTTCTGTCAGCCCCATAAACATCAGGTGATTGCCGCCTTTTTCTAAACGGACCATCTTGCCAGCTGGTAAGATTAAGCCGCCTTCGATCTCGCGCATTTTCATCACATCACCATCTAATTTCATTTCATGGATTTCGGCCTTTTTTGAAAAAGACACTGTGATGCCAACAAGTCTGTCATCTTCACTGCCATGATTATGAATTGTGGCATAGGCTGCGGTGGCACCTGCTTGAGATGTGGTTGCTCTGATGGTCAGATCGCTGATCATAATATCTGAAGCTATGGCATGTGTTGAGATTGCCAATGAAGCTAAAATAGCGATAAGAGCTAGTTTTTGTCTGTAAAACATCTTTATAGGTAACCCTGCATTCGGAAAAAAGGCAAAAGCTATAGGCTTTTTTAACAGCTATTGCTATAGAAGATTTTTAATGTGCCTTCAACCGGTAAGCCGATTGTCATCACCACAAATATCATATAATGAAAATTCCAAAAATGACAAAAAGCATTTTAATCACAGGCTGTTCTTCTGGCATTGGGTTTGATAGCGCGCTTGCGCTTCATGCCGCAGGCTGGCAAGTGATCGCAACATGTCGCAAACAAACAGATTGCGACAGGCTGGAACGTGATTTTGGCTTAACCTCTTTTTTGCTTGATTATCAAAAGCCAAAGACCATCATAAAGGCCCTTGAACAGACCTTGGCTGTGACAGGCGGGCGTTTGGATGCGCTGTTTAACAATGGGGCTTATGCGTTGATGGGGGCGGTTGAAGATCTGCCGATGGATGCGATGCGTGATATCTTTGAAACCAATTTCTTTGGCTGGCATGATTTAACAAGACAAGTCATGCCGATCATGCGCCAGCAAGGCCATGGGCGTATTTTGCAAAATTCCTCTGTTTTGGGATTTGCGGCCTTGCGCTATCGCGGTGCCTATAATGCCACAAAATTTGCTCTTGAAGGTCTAACAGATACGATGCGCCTTGAATTGGCAGATACCAATATTGATCTTGTGTTAATTGAACCTGGCCCCATTCGCACAGAGATTCGCGCCAATGCTTGGCAGCAATTTCAAAAATGGATCACGGTAAAAGGCACAGCCCATGAAGAGCTTTATCACAATGTGTTGATCCCGCGCCTATCGGCGACCAACCCGCCAGCTGATCGTTTTGAGCTAGGCCCAGAGGCAGTGACAGAACAGGTGATCAAAGCTTTAACAGTGAAAAACCCAAAAGCGCGATATCGTATCACAACAGCGACCAAATTGATGATGATTGCCAAACGTTTGCTCTCAACCAAGCTATTGGATAAACTAGCTATAAGGTTTTAAAGCGGCATTTCACCAAAATGCCATGCGTTTTTGAGATTTGTGTTTTTGAGATATGTGTTTTTTTTAAAGAGGTCGCGTCATGATTTTTAGACAATTATTTGAACCTGTATCATCTACCTATACCTATTTGATTGCCAGCCGTCATGGCGGCGAAGCGTTGCTGATTGACCCCGTGCTTGAAAAAACAGATCGCTATCTGACATTGCTTGAAGAATTAGATTTGCGTTTGGTCAAGGTAATTGACACCCACGTTCATGCTGATCATATCACCGCAATGTCTGCTTTGCGTGATCATACCAATTGTGTGACTGTGATGGGAGAACAAAGCCCTGTCGATGTGGTCTCGATGCGTGTCACTGATGGCGAAAAAGTCACCATTGAAGGCATAAATCTCACAGCGCTTTATACCCCAGGTCATACAGATGACAGCTATTGTTTCCAGATGGAAGATCGTATTTTTACAGGCGATACATTATTGATCAGAGGCACAGGGCGCACTGATTTTCAAAATGGTGATGCTGGCGCACAATATGACAGCCTGTTCGGCAGATTATTAACCTTGCCTGAACAAACCATGATTTACCCCGCTCATGATTATAAAGGGGATATGGTTTCCACGATTGGTGAAGAAAAAGCGCATAATCCGCGCCTTCAGGTGTCATCGAAATCAGCCTATGTGGAATTGATGAATAATTTGAATTTGCCAAATCCAAAAATGATGGATGTGGCAGTGCCAGAAAATATCAAAATGGGCATTAATTTGGATGCGCAAAAACAGGTTGCTTGTGTCGATGTCCAAAGATTAGCGAGCATGCAATCTGATGCGTATATTTTGGTGGATTTAAGAGAACAAGGCGAACGCGCCCGTCACGGTGTTTTGCCAGGGGCAATTCACGCCCCTTACAGCCAATTTTATAATCAGCTTGAAAGCTTGCATGCCTATGGGAACAAGCCTGTTATTTTCTATTGCGCCGCAGGCGAGCGTTCCACAATGGCGGTCAAGTTGGCTTGCGATAAAGGCTTTGATAATACCAGCCATCTGCTTGGTGGGTTTCAGGCTTGGCAGACAGATGGCCTTGCCATTCACCATCTTTAGGCAAACAGCGCTAAGCGATTAAGTTGTTTTATCTTATCATTTAGACAAACTGGCTTTGAAACAAACAGGCAGCTGCCCTTTTAAAATGGGCAATGCCGTAAAATATCTCTGGTCACATTATGGATATCGCGATGCCCACAAAGCGCCATGGTCATATCAAGTTCTTTATGAATGATCTCTAGGGCTTTGGTGACGCCAGCTTTGCCATCTGCCCCAAGCCCATACAGGAATGAGCGGCCGATTAATGTGCCTTTGGCCCCAAGTGCCACTGCTTTTAATACATCTTGGCCAGAGCGGATGCCGCCATCCATCCATACTTCAATATCATTGCCAACGGCTTCTACCACCTCTGGCAAAATGGCGATAGAGCTGTCTGCACCATCAAGCTGTCGGCCGCCATGGTTAGAGACGATCAACGCATCTGCGCCAGATTGAATGGCGGTTTTGGCATCTTCTGCATCCAAGATGCCTTTGATGATTAATTTGCCGCCCCACCAATCGCGAATGCGCTTTACATCATCCCAATCAAGCTGCAAATCAAATTGTTCTGACACCCAACTGCCAAGCGATGACATATCAGTGACACCTGTGACATGGCCATGAATATTCCCAAATTTTCGGTTTTTCGTGCCAAGCATACCAAGACACCAGCGGGGCTTTGTTGCCATATCAGCGATGTTTTTAATCGTTAATTTTGGCGGTGTTGAAAGACCGTTTTTCAGATCTTTATGACGCTGGCCAAGGATTTGTAAATCGAGCGTTAACATAAGCGCAGAACAGCCTGCTGCCTTGGCGCGATCCACCAATCGTTTGGCAAAATCATGATCTTTCATGACATAAAGCTGGAACCAAAAAGGATCTGGTGATTTATCTGCCACTTCTTCAATAGAGCAGATTGACATGGTGCTTAAGGTAAAAGGCACGCCAAATTCTGCGGCAGCTTGGGCGGCTAAAATTTCACCATCTGCATGTTGCATGCCTGTCAGACCTGTTGGTGCCAAAGCCACAGGCATGGCCGTATCTTGACCAATCATCTTTGTCGCTGTGGTGCGGTTTGACATATCCACTGCCACCCGTTGACGGAATTTAATGCGCTGGAAATCACTTTCATTTAGCCGATAGGTGCTTTCAGTCCATGACCCTGAATCAGCATAATCATAGAACATTTTTGGCACACGTTTTTTGGCAATGGCCTGTAATTCATCAATGGTGGTGATAACGCTCATATGACTGATCCCTAACATGTTACATGTGTCTGAATGCTGGGTCTATCATAGCGAAAATTAGAGGGCAGTGAAGTGATTAATTTGCCGCATCTGTTGGCATGAAACGATCAGCAACCTGGCAAGTTAACAGCCAGCCCCCCTTGCGAGGTCTCTTTATATTTTTCAAGCATATCAAGGCCTGTTTGCCGCATTGTTTCAATGCAATTATCAAGCGGGATAAAATGCGTGCCATCGCCGCGCAATGCCAAAGAGGCGGCTGAGACAGCCTTAATCGCGCCTAGGCCATTTCGTTCAATACATGGCACCTGCACCAATCCGCCAACAGGATCACATGTCATGCCAAGATGATGCTCTAGTGCAATTTCAGCCGCATTTTCAATCTGCTCATTGGTGCCCCCTAATGCCGCGCACAGACCTGCGGCGGCCATCGCAGAGGCAGACCCCACTTCACCTTGGCATCCCACTTCGGCGCCAGAGATCGAAGCGTTGGTTTTGATCAAGGCCCCAATCGCCGCCGCCACAAGCAAAAATTCTTTGCTCTTTTCTGGCTTTGCGCCAAAACAATGGGCATTATAATAGCGCAAAACCGCAGGAATAATGCCTGCCGCACCATTGGTTGGTGATGTCACAATACGCCCGCCAACGGCGTTTTCTTCATTGACGGCCATGGCATAGACGCTTAACCAATCATTTGCAATGTGCGGTTGTTGGTCATTTCTTTGGGCTTCATTTAACAATTGTTGGTGGATCCCGCGCGCGCGTCTTTTAACCTCCAGCCCACCTGGCAAAATCCCCTCAGCGCGAAGGCCGCGTTCAATGCAATCTTCCATGGTATCTTGTAAGCGCGCAATCATGGCTTCAACATCATCTTTATTGCGATACGCGCATTCATTTTCAAATTGCATTTCGGCAATGGATTTGCCAGTTGACTGACCCATTTCCAACATCTCTTTTGCCGATGCAAAAGGGTAAGGGTGGTCCGATGTTTGTGGGCTGTCTTGATCGGCATGCATCTCATCAGCGTGCCTGACAAAGCCGCCGCCAATGGAATAATAAATATCATGATGGATCACCTGATCGTCATCATCAAGCGCATAGAATTGCATGCCATTGGTGTGTTCAGGTAAAATCACATCATAATCAAATATCAAATCTGTATCAGGGCAAAACTGCACCTTATGATCTGGGCGAAGAGCAAGCATTTTGGTTGCGTGAAGTGTTGCTATCTGAGCATCTGCTTCGGCTAGGTCCAATGTTTCGGGAAGCTGGCCCAATAGCCCAAGCCAGATCGCCCTGTCTGTGGCATGGCCTTTTCCTGTAAAGGCAAGAGAGCCGTGAATGCGCGCCTGGATATGTGTGATCTGTGTTTTCTGATTATCTGAAAGTGCCTGAATATTTGACAAAAACAGGCCTGCCGCTGTCATAGGACCCATCGTGTGAGAGCTAGACGGCCCAACACCAATTTTGAAAATGTCAAAAATACCGATAAACATCTCGCCTTGTCCCTTAGCCGAACGGATTATTTGATAATCTTAAGCCTAGACCATTTTTTCTTTCAACTTTTGACGCTAAACCGACATGAATGACTATAATTGCTCCATTAATAGCAAAATTAGGGAAAGATGATGCGCCTTCCCCCGCGATTTTGTTTCTTGTTTGCTTTTGCTATTTACCTATTTGCTTTAGCTATTTAATTGACAAAACAGGTGATTTTAGCGACATTCTGCTCTATTTTTGTAGGGGTCTGAAAGGGCCTGTTTTCATGAAAAGCCAACGGGGTGGCAAATGTTCAAGATTACAGAATTAAATAAGCAAACAGGTGATGTACGTATCCTGAAATCATTTGATAATGAAGAGGCAGCGCGCGATTATTGGCGCCAAGTGGCATTTGAAAATATCGATCATGCCCATCTATGGCACCGCCTTGAAAGAGATGGCAAC
>JBMHDH010000057.1:0-2929 GCA_049889495.1 Puniceispirillaceae bacterium (SeqCode)
CTTAGCTGTGTTAAAGCCGCTGGATGGTCGCAACACAAAATTGCTATTGCCAAATGCCACAGGATCGATCAGAGGCACCGGATTTTATGTAAACGCAGATGTATCAAGGCCACATAATTACATCTGTTGCTGTTATGGTCATATTAGTTTTCAAGATGCCACTGATGGCAGCAAACAAGAATTCAAAACCAGCTATCATAACGCCACTGCGATCAATGAAAAAGGTGATTTCGTGACGCCAGATTTCAGCTTTCCCTATGGTCATTATGATGATGAGCTTGTGTTGCTAGAATCAACCGTGGGACGCAAGCCACATTGGCAACTGCCAGATGATAAAATGCATTTCCCATCACCAACAGCCCTGCCAGTGATTGGTTAGGCCAATTTACAAATGGCAGTGTAAATTATTGACCTGCTTACAGTAATCTTGCTAGCCTGATAATTGGGCATTTTGAATAGTCTTAATGTGTGTGTTGCCCATTGGTTTAACAGACACATGAGGCACCAAATGGTTAGCAGACAGTCAGATAAAAACACCACCCAAGTCCGCGTTTATAAATATGGTCTTGTGCCCCAAGGCCACCTGCCAAAACAAGCCATTGATGAATTATTTCGAGCGAATGCCCTATGGAACCGCTTGGTTGAGTTGCATAATCAAAATTGGCAAGAATTTGAAGAGGCAAGAAGCCAAGTCTCTGCTGACTATAAAATCAGAAAAGATGAGATTGCAGAGTTATCTGTTCAGATTGATAAAGCCTATGATGAAAAGCGCGGTTTGCGCACTGGCACAGGCTCTATGGCAAGTGATGATCCCAAAACCAAAATCATAGACAAACAGATTAGTGCCTTAAAGGCAGAGCGAGGCAAAAAATATCAAGAGCAAAAAACGCTTCGAGGTAAAATTGATAACCTGATTGATAAAGCGGCTTTGGACAAAAAACGCAAAGAAGACTTCAAACGCGCAGTTAGAAAAGACCAATCAGGCCTCGGAAGCCAGACGGCTGAGGAAGTGAGGCGTGACTTTGATAATGCGAGAGACAGGCTGATTAAAAAACCGGGGTCGGGGCGCCTTCGGTTTCACCGTTTTGATGGCACAGGCTATTGGAATTTTCGGTTTCGTTCAGATGGTGCCAATTTTGACGGGGTGAATTTTGGTGAATTATTTCAAGGAAATCGGAATAGAGATCGAGCCTTTTCATTTTTATCACGTGATGACAGTTATAAACGTCCACGCCTTCGGTTAAAGTCAAAATTAGCTGGTGGTGCCAAGAAGGATAGCAAAATTTTTCATGAATTTGATGTAATCCTGCATCGCCCCATTCCAGAGGATAGCAAAATACAAAATGGCAAAATATTGCGCACCCGTGTTGGTGACAAATTTCGGTATGATCTCGTCCTAACAGTAAAATCACCTAAGAGTGATGTCCAAATCATGCCAACAGATAATGCCATCGGCATTGATATTGGCTGGCGTCAACATGAAACTGACAAGAACTTGTTGCAGGTTTTATCCATCGCATCTTTGGATGGCAGTTTGTTCCAAGAGATAAGCCTGCCCAATCATCCCATCTCGCAAAGCAGGAGTGGTGAGGCAAAAAAATCAGGCAAGACTTTTACACAGATGTTTGACTATATAGATGATGTGAAAACAAAGCTGGATGAAAAGGCAACCAAATTAGGCAAAGACATCAAGCCATTATTGAAACAAATGCCAGCCATTGCGAATTTTGACCGCTTATCACCAGCGCCAGATGAGCCAGAGCAAAGGCAAAGTTATTATTTCATAAAACAATGTGCCTCTGTTGCAAAATTGCCAGCCAATGTGACATTATCTTTTGAGACTGCTTATAAATTGGCCACCGCCATTAACCGATTAAACAGATTGCCTACTAATGAGATTAGCCACCTTCCAGATGATGTGAAACATATCATTACAGGTAAAATTGGCAATTTGATCATAGGGTGGTGGGACAAAAATAGCCGCTTATATCGTGAACAACATAACCTGCGTGCCAAAGAAATAGGACATCGCAAAGATTATTATCGTCAAATTGCCGCTGAGTTAGTCAGTCATAAATTACTCTTATGTATTGAGAGTAATTTCCTAGCTAAGATTAGCGAGACAAAAAATAAAGATAATAAATTAACAAAGACAGCCCGGCATAACCGTGTGCTTGCATCAAATTCCAGCTTCATATCTGCCCTAAAAAATGCGGCATCACGCGAGGGGGTTATATTAGAGACGCTAGATAGCAATAAAAATACATCCAAGACATGCTTTGATTGTGGCGAAGTAAATAAGGCGTTGGAAAGTGAAAAAGAATGGCGTTGTCCACATTGCGGCGTGTCTCATGATAGAGATGAAAATGCGGCCAAGAATATTGCCAAAAAAGGGCTAGAAAAATACAAAAGACAGAGTCAAAACAATGGATAAAAGCCAATTATTTTGCATCAATATGACAGATTATGATTGCAAATCAATATGTTACAAGCTTACTATTGATTAACCCTGCGATCTGGGTTGTGAGGTCGACGTAATGGCACAACGATTGATGCACAAAGCAATTGATTAACCCTGCGATCTGACTTGTTAGCCCAAGCTTACAAATCTATCCTTAACGACAAATCATCTTTGATTGTGAATGAGGCGTCTTTGAAGGATGGGGGGCCGAAACTGCCTTTGGCATTATTGCTGAAGCCATATTGCTCTTTGGGGACGCCAAAAAAGTTTCTGTCCATTTCGTTATTATAATTGGCATCTACAAAAATGCCGATGGCATAGGTGCCAGCTGGTAGGGTGAATTGATAGGTGGCTGTGCCTGTTTTTACATCTTCGATAACACCTTCAATAATGCCATTGGCAGCGCCGCCTTTTTCGCCATTATCATTTTCAAATACATCTGCATTGTCATAAATCGCCAGATGCATC
>JBMHDH010000058.1:0-3197 GCA_049889495.1 Puniceispirillaceae bacterium (SeqCode)
GGATAGTTGGGCCCGCCGCCACCTTCTGGTGTAACCCATTGGATATTTTGAGACGGGTCTTTAATATCGCATGTTTTGCAATGCACACAATTTTGCGCGTTAATTTGCAAACGTGGATTATCACCTGCATCATCACGCACAATCTCATAAACCCCTGCTGGGCAATAACGCTGCTCTGGCGCATCATAAAGCGCAAGGTTATGCGCAATCGGTACAGATTCATCTTTGAGACGTAAATGAACAGGCTGATTTTCTTCATGATTTGTGCCTGATAAATAAACAGATGAATTTCTATCAAAGCTGACAACGCCATCTGGCTTTGGATAGTCAATCTTTGGCGCTTGTGATGCTGGCTTTAAATTGCTGTGATCAGCGTGATGGCTGAATGTCCATGGTGCATTGCCACGCAGCAAATAAGTATCAAGCGCAGAATAAGCCATGCCTGCCCAAAGACCTTTATTGAAAGATGGGCGGATATTACGCACCTTATAAAGCTCTTTCCAAAGCCATGAAGATTCAATCTTTTCTGCATAAGAAACAGGCTCAATACCCTTGCCAGCCTCATCAGCTGTAACCGCATCAAAGACCGCATCAGCTGCGAGCATGCCTGACTTCATAGATGTATGTGTGCCTTTGATTTTCGGCACATTCAAAAAGCCAGCTGTGCATCCAACAAGACAACCGCCAGGGAAGGTTAATTTAGGCACTGACTGGAAACCACCTTCATTCAAAGCGCGCGCGCCATAAGACACACGGCGTCCACCTTCAAACACATCACGCACAGCAGGATGTGTTTTAAAGCGCTGGAATTCTTCGAAAGGTGATAAATGCGGATTGCTGTAATCAAGGCCAACAACATAGCCAACAGCGACCTGATTACCATTTAGATGATAAAGGAATGAGCCGCCATAAGTATCTGTTGCCAAAGGCCAGCCAACAGAATGCCAAACTGTGCCCGGCTTTGATTTCGCAGGGTCAATATCCCATAATTCCTTGATGCCAATCGCATAGGTTTGTGGGTCTTTGCCTTCACGAAGGTCAAATTTTTCAAATAATGTCTTGGTTAGATGGCCACGGCACCCTTCAGCGAAAATAACCTGCTTTGCCAGCAAATCCATACCCGGCATATATTGGTCAGTCTTCTCGCCATCTTTGCCAATGCCCATATCACCAGTGCCAACACCAACGACTTGACCATCATCATTATAAATGACATGCGCTGCTGGAAAGCCTGGATAAATCTCAACACCAAGAGCTTCAGCTTGTTCACCAAGCCAGCGGCAGAAATTACCTAAAGAGATGATATAATTACCATGATTATTCATCTGTGGTGGAGTCGGCAGGCGGAATGAGCCTGATTGTGTTAAGAACATGAATTTATCTGTCTCAACAGCGGTATCTAGCGGCGCGCCTTTTTCCTGCCAATCAGGGATCAGTTCATTAAGAGCGCGTGGTTCTAGCACAGCACCAGATAGAATATGGGCGCCAACTTCACTGCCTTTTTCAATCAGGCAGACTTCGATATCTTTGCCTGTTTCTGCAGCTAGTTGCTTTAGTCTGATTGCCGCTGATAGGCCTGAAGGGCCACCGCCAACAATCACAACATCAAATTCCATGGATTCACGTTCCATATCTCGTCCTCACTCCAAATAAATCACAGCCCCTCAAAACCTGTTTTTGGCTGCTTATTCCTTTGCCTCTTGACCAAGTAAGCGCATTTGCGCTTAGATTTGCTTTTTAGCATCAGACTGACTATGTCAATGCTGAAATAAAATGACAGATGGATCAGGCCTTGACAATCACATATGCGACAAAAGATGCCCTTATTGCTGCACTTTCTTGGCAGGTGGAAGCAGGCGCCGATGAAGCCTTGCTTGATAAGCCAGCTTTCGCAGATGATATGATGGTCACATCACAGCAGATTCTTGCAAGTGATGAGGCCAGCCCGTCTGCCAAAATAATGGATAATGCGCCAACACCCACCGCGCCCTCTTCAAATCAGATGGCAACGCCGATTGCCTCTTCAAGTGATGCTCAGATACAAAAAGCACAAACAGTCCCGCCAGCGCGTGCGGCTGATTTAACCTCAATCGACACATTGGCAGAATTGCGCAGCGCGCTTGAGGCTTTTGAGGGGTGCGATCTGAAACGCACGGCTAGCAATCTTGTATTTGCAGATGGCAATCCGCAGGCCAAGATTATGATAATTGGCGAAGCGCCGGGGCGTGATGAGGATCGTGTCGGCTTGCCTTTTGTTGGCAAAGCAGGCCAGCTCCTTGATCAGATGCTATCATCTATTCATCTCAGCCGTGAAGATGTCTATATCACCAATATTTTGCCTTGGCGCCCGCCAGGCAATCGCACACCCACGAGCGAAGAAACTGATATGATGCGGCCCTTTTTGAATAAGCATATACAGCTAATGGCACCTGATATTATTTTGGCAGTTGGCGGCACCTCTGCCAAAACGATGCTGTCCACCACCACAGGCATTATGAAATTACGCGGCAAGCTCACCCATTATGATATAGGTGATGGTGTTGAACGCCCCCTATTGCCTATGCTTCACCCTGCTTATTTATTACGCGCACCTCATCATAAACATATGGCATTTGCAGATTTGGTGACCCTTGCACGCAAAGCAAAAGAGCTTGCGCAGCTGAAAGGTGATAAATGAGGTGAAAAATGATAAATAGGCATAAGTGAAACTTTCATAAATTTTCAAGATTGCGTATTATCAGTCACACCCATCATAATGATGGGCGCATTATCGATGGTTAAGTGACACGGCCTCTATTGGCCTATGTGTTTGGGAATAAGGCTGGCAAAATGGCTTTTATAATATCTATAAAACGAAAAGCTATTTTGGCTATTTGTTTTGCTGTGATGACAGTGACACCAGCTATGGCAGCGTCAATTCCGACAATATTATCGGCTGAAGATGCTGATGCCTATCGCGCGGTTTTTGCTCTTCAAGAAAAAGGCGATATTAAAAAAGCAGCGCGTATTATAAAGACGATTGATGATCCCATTTTGATGGGGCATGTGCTATCGCAAAAATATCTGCACCCAACAGCTTGGCGGTCTAGCTTTACAGAATTAAGAGATTGGCTTGCTAAATATAATGACCATCCAGCAGCTAGCCGCATTAGCTGGCTTGCCAAAAAGCGCAAACCAGCCAAGGCCGCCACGCCAAA
>JBMHDH010000059.1:0-8194 GCA_049889495.1 Puniceispirillaceae bacterium (SeqCode)
CTTGATTGTTTCAAGCTGATTTGAATAAGCCGCGGCTTCAACATCCACAGATGATTCAGGCTGTTGATGGATTAAATATAAGACATAGGGCTTTTTCAATTCACTGCCTGAAGATGGCTTAACCACTCTGCTATATCGCAATCCCCAATATAATTTTGTCAAATATAAGCCGATCAAATGGCGCAGCGAATGCGTTGTCATCATATTGCCACGATCATATTGCTTTTTCTTCATTTCACCAAAAAACGCACGCGCATTTTCAGGAAGCAGTTTCACTTTTGATAAAAGGCCATCTTTAACAATACCTATTGGTGGTTTTGCTTTTTTATTTGCCACTTGCGATACCACCTCATCAGCATAGGTGATATTTGCTTTGTCATTATTTTCATTTAAGCCGAAAATAAAATTGTAAGTTGACAATCCTTCACAAAAACCAAATCTCTCGCTTGGAATACGCATTCTTGTTGGCACAACAAAGGGAATTGACAAATATTCACCAACACAGAACGCGCCAACTTGTAATGCGGTATCACGCCAGCTTGAAAATAAATCAATTTGTCTGGCCTTCGCAAAATCATGCAAAATAGATAAATAACAGGCCATAAAATCCAAGGTATTATTTGGATCAGCAGCCTTCATAAACCGATCCATATCAGTCATCTGCGCTATGGTGATTTTTCCAGCATCCTCTATGGCTTTTAATGTATCATTATCAAGCCTTCTATAGACACTGTTACCGCCTTTTTGCAGCAGTTCGACTTCTTTAATAACGTCAAGAATGCGATCTTCTGGCACATCTAATGAACGAAGATGCATTGCATCTGAATGACGATGGCAAATCCAATAGATGGAAAAATTTGCTTTTTCCATGGCGCATGCAAATTCAAAAAAATAATCAGCTGGATATCCCACCAATGAAATGGATTGAATTTTACTCATAGGTTTACTGTATTTCCATTTGACCATTTTTTACACGAATATGGTAATCAGCGATATGATGTAATTGCGGTTTATGTGTAACCGCTACCAAAGTCAATGCACCTTTAAATTGGGCTAAATAAGATATAATTGCCTCTTCCGTCTGCTGATCTAGCGCAGATGTTGCCTCATCAAGAATTAAGATATCTGCTTTGCGCATCAAGGCTCTCGCCAAAATCACACGTTGTTTTTGCCCGCCTGACATCTGGATACCAGCCTCACCAACTTGTTGATGAAGGTGATCTGCCATCTCTGGCATTTTCAACGCTGTTAGAACGTCTTTTATCTCTTGCAATGCTTCTTTTGTCTCAGGCCGCCCCATCAAGATATTTTCAGCAAGAGTGCCATTAAATAAATATAGTTGTTGCGGCACAAGCGCGATATGCGCTGCCATATCTGGGTGCGAGATTTCTTGGCTTTCATCTTTTAAAAAAACCAAGCCTGAATCAGGTTTTGAGATACCCAACAACAAATCCAAAATGGTTGATTTTCCAGCACCAGATTCACCAGAAATCATGTAGAATTTACCTCTTTCGAAGGTAAAATCTAACGACTCTATTGTAGGTGCTTTTTGATCAGCTGACGCAATGCCCTTTGCCTGACTAATCTGTTCCTTATAGCTGAAATTCACATCTCTGAACCCGAATGTCTGCCAATCTGTCAACGGGTGACGTGATGCGACAAAGTCTCTGCCATAGCTAATCGCAGAATTCATATCTTTTAAAATTAATTGAGCCGATGGCAAAAATTGCATGATCCGCGCAACTGATTGCATAACTCTGTTGAAAGACGGAAGAAGTCTGATTAATGCAACAGCCAAAAACATGATTGACTGGAATAACGCATCGATTTCCGCATACCCTTTCGAAAGAATAAATATGGCCATTGCCAAGCTTCCCAATACAATAAATTCTACAAAGAATCTTAGGAATTGGGTCAAAGACATCGCACGATAGGAATTTAAGAAAAGATGGTTTTCTTGCACGTAAAGCTTATCATTAAATTGACCAAATGCATCATAAGTAATGATTTCCGTTTTCAAAGATAACCCATCTTTTACCACTTCAATTTTTTCAGCATTTGTTTGCTGGATCATCGCGCCATAATGACGCAATCTCTTGCGTGACACATAAATAACCAGCAACAAAAACATGAGTAAGACTGCGACGCCACCCAACACACCTTTTGTCAAAAACAAAAATGCCGCTAACGATATCAAAACTGCCACCATGACCTCTTGGATGACAACAAAGGCTGGCAAAACAAAAGAAACGAAAGTATTTTGCATCTCTAATGTTAAATTTCTGATTAAATGTGGGGTAACTGTTTTGGCATCTACGCTGCCGTGCCTTCGAAGATAATAATCATAAAGCCGCAAGCATGTTTTGCGCGCTAGATTATGCACGAAATGATATAAAATAGAATGATAAATGCTGCTGAAAACAAAACGCCAAATCACGACCAAGCCAAGCAATAAACTTGCTAATCTAATGCTATTTTCAATGCCGGTAAAGCGAGCCAGAATTGAGACAATCACATCTAGCTGGCCATTCATAAATTCGCCAGTAATATTAACCAAGAAAAACAGAACGGCAAAAGCCAGCAATAATTCTGTTACTGCCAAACATAACGCACCCAAGACCAAGCATGACGCGAGGATCTTATCTCGCTTATCTATCACAGCCAGCCATTTGCGGATTATTTGGACTAATCCAAATCCATAGGTCATGAGCGTATCATCCTAAATTTCACAGTTACCAACTGCTAAAGCCACCATCGATATTTAACACTTGGCCTGTCATATATCTGGCATTATCAGAGCATAAAAAGGCAAGCGCATCAGATATTTCTTCAGGCTGAGCCATGCGCCCCATCATGATTAAATTTGACACACGATCTTGAAATGTTTGTGAATGACCATTAAATACCGCACCAGGTGCCAAGGTATTAACGGTCGCATTTTCATCTGCCCAGTAAGATGCCAACCATAATGTAAGCCCGTGTATGCCAGCCTTTGTGGCGCTATAGGCACTGAAATTTTTAAATGGCATACCTTCATAAATGTTGTGATGAGGCGCATTTAACGCATACATCGAGGCCACATTGATTAATTGAAACGGTCTTTTTGATACAACTTGACGGTCAATTTCACGGGCAATCAAAAACGCACCAGTCAAATTCACATCAAGCGCAGCTTGCCAAGCATCAAGCGGCGTCTGTGATAGATCTGGGAAATCCTTACCATCACGCATTAACAACTCGCCTGTCACTGCGGCATTGTTAATAAACACATTTGGCGTAAGACCATCATTTGCGATATCAGAAAAGCAACGTGCCACCTGCGCTTCATCTGTGACGTTTAAAGGGTAAAGATGAAAGCTTTTTTCATCACCAAATTTATCTTGCAAAGCATCATACCGCGCGCCAGGCAACTCTGATGCAACAACTGTCGCAGAACGCGCCAATAAATTGGCAATATGAGAGGTCCCAAGAACACCGCCTGCCCCTGTTAAAAATACTGATTTTTCTGATAAGTCATGCATCATCTCTAGGCCCTTTTTAACTTTTTGCCCATTAAGAATTCCACCAATTCAAAATCTTCCAAACTGTCAATATCATGACATCTTTCAATCGGCATCAAATAGGGAATAACACGGCCCTCAAAAAGAGAAGAAGCCTTTTTTAAGTAATCTGGTTGAAGAACATAGGTTGAGGCGGCATGTTCATACACAATAGGTGCTGTTTGCCGTGATACGATCGGTTGATTTAAAGGCTTTGAAATCTCCAAAGCACCATCTTTTGTTAATTCCACCATATTGAAATAAGGATTTTTTCTGGCATGGCAGCAAGACATTACCATATCAGGTTGCTCTGTTTCAAAAAGATCGATCGCATCAGTGATATCATCTGCATCACGAAGGGGTGAGGTGCAGTCCAAATCCACAAATAAAGAAACCTGCCCACATACCTGTTCCGCTTTTTGCAAGGAATCTTGCCACACTGACCATTTTGAAGCTGTATCATCTGACAGATGATCAGGACGAAGCCCTATATCGACCGCCCCTTTTGTTAAGGCATGATCATAAATAGCGTTATCATCTGTAGAAACAATCACCGCGTCAATTTTCTGATGTTGCAAAAGCATTTCCAATGACCAATCGATAAGCGGTCTGCCATGCATCATGCGAAAATTTTTATTTGGCAACCCCTTGCTGCCACCGCGCGCACCAATATGTCCAATAATCACTTAACTTCCCCATTCAACTAGGCCAACATTCTGCCTGTTTTCCCATGCTTGGCAAATCAGTTTAACGCTATCAAGCACCAAATCCAAGCGTGGCACACTGACATCTTCAGACACTGCGTCACCTTTTATTAATCTTAAGAAATCAATCATGATATCACGGAACATGTCATTACGATCCGTCTCAATGTGATGATTCTGCACACCACCTGCATCCTGATACGACATAGTACCCGCAAAAAAATCAGCTTCAAGGCTCGCATTTTGCCCCATAAGAGACAAGGTACGATGCGGTATTTTTGCCAGATAATCCATTGACACATTTACCACCGCACCAGAAGGATCAGCCAAATGAAGTGATGATACAAAATCAACTGTCGGATAATCTTCATGCATTAGCGATGAAACAGATTGCAACGTCAGATCTGGCATGAGGCATTTTGCCATATCAATCTCATGACATAAATCAAGCAGCACACCGCCACCACGCGCCTTGCTGGCATAGCTATCTTTAAAATCCCAATTTGGCCGCCACCCTCTAACATCACTGCCAATCGCAAGCTGCGCTGAGAAATATTTCTGTGGCTGATGACGCTGTATAGCACGGAATAATTTGTTGTAACGCATCATAAAGCCGCAGAGCGAGCGCGTTTGAATATCTCTTGTTAGTTTAGTTATCTCTTGAAGTTCGGCCAAATCAATACAAGCTGGCTTTTCAATGTAAACAGGAATATTGGCCTGTGCGGCAGCTGATATAACGGGAAGTCGAATTTCAGTGGCAGTGGCAATAACAAGGCCATCAATCACATCTGCGTTGTTTGCAATTTCATTAAGCGCACCTGATAAACCTAAGTCTCTCATGCTTAAAAGCGTTGCATTTACACCCAAAGCACAAAGATTATCATAATGCCTTTTACCAATAGACCCGCTGCCTATAACAAAGATATTCATCGTCTATTCCTAGTGCTATTGCGCCTTATAAAAGGGGTGACGCACCATTATCAACATCTCATCAATCAACGTAAGATTTTTGTAATGCCACAGCGCCTTTTGCAAGTGATGTCATGGCTAGGCGGAATTTTTGTGAAACACCACCATCACCAAAACTTTCATCTACGGGAAACCGTTTACCCCATAAATCAGTTATGGCCATTAATATTGCGTCGGCATCAAACCCGTCTAGATGGGTAATTGACTGTCCTGACGCACGGTTGTTTTGTCGCGTGCCAATATTGACACTGCCAATACCCAAGAAAGGTGCTTCTCTTACGCCAACACTGCTATTGCCGACAATTACTGATGCATTTCGAAGCAAGCTCGAAAAATATTCAAACCGCATGGAGGAGAATACCCTAAAACGCTTGCGATCTAATGTTTCAATCGCTTCAACAATCTGAGATGTTCCAGGATCATTATTTGGCAATATGACCACAAAATTTTTATCCGAACGATGCATAGCGTCGGTTACAGCAACTAATTGCTCAGGCAAATTATGCAATTCTGTGGTAACAGGATGCATCAGAAAAATACCGTAATCATCAAAATCCAAATCATAATGAGAAAAGGCATCTGACAAAGGCAGATTTTCTGTTTTTTTATGTAATTCTAATTCAGGCGACCCAATGATATGGATCATGTCACTTGATTCACCCATACGCCGCAATCGATTGGCCGCATCTTCAGAACTAACCATGTGGATATGGGCTGCTTTGGAAATGCAATGCCTGATGCTTTCATCAATCGTGCCTGACACTTCTCCGCCTTCGACATGCATCACAAGAACATTATTCATCACAGCTGATAATGCGATTGCCAGCGCTTCGACGCGATCCCCATGCACCACCACCATATCAGCCTCTGTTTCACGCAGGAAATCGCCAAAGCCCAACATGGTTTTTGCCAGCACTATATCTTGCGCATCATCCACAGATTGATTCAAAAATTCATGCACGCGGCCTTTTGATTTTTGCCGAACCTCTTCAATTGTTAAGCCATATTTTTTCAGCAAATGCATACCTGTGGCAAAAAAGATAACCTCTTCTGCAAATTCAGATGCCACATTTGCTAAAGGAAGCAATTTACTGAAATCAGCTCTGGTACCAGTTGCAAAAATAATATTGCGCATCATTCAAAATCGCTCCAGGTCAATTGCTGGTTAAATGATACATCTTTCGCAAGCACACGGCCCACAATCTTATCAAATTCAGCTGCTGGAATGTCACCATTACCAGGCCGACGTGCCCAAATATCCTTTTCTGTGATGATATGACCAGCCTTTAAATCAGCATCAGCGACCAATGATCCTCTGGCAAAACGATACACATCCTCTTCTTCTGCACTTCTTTGCTTTGGGTTTCTTGCTGCGATGTGAATTTCTTTTGATTTATCAATCAAATATTTCAATTCAGTAGGATCCATCGAACATGAAATATCGGGGCCTTTGCGATAGCGGCTATCTGTAAAATGTCGCTCTAGGATACAGGCACCAAGTGCCACAGATGACAAAGCCATTTCTGGGCCAATTGAATGATCAGAAAATCCAATGACTGCCTTTGGGAACGCTTCTCTTAACTCGGTGATGCCTTGCAAAGAGACAATTTCTGGCGGCGATGGGTATAAATTTGTGCATTCATTTAACGCATAATCCACGCCAGCATCATCAAGCAAGCTGACTGAATGGCGCATGGTGGCAATGCTATGCATGCCAGTTGACATAATCACAGGCTTGCCAAAGCTTGCTATATGCCGCAGCAATGGCAAATTATCTGCCTCACCAGATCCGATCTTAAAGGCAGGAAGCCCAATGTCATTTAAAAAATCAGCTGCTTTGCGTGAAAAAGGTGTTGATAAATAGATCATCCCTTTGTCTTCGCAATGTTTTTTTAGTGCAATCTCTTCATCAGCGCTTAACGCACAGGACGCAATCACATCCCAAATTGATTGATCGGCATTTGGCGGGAAGATATTCTTTGCTTCATCTGTCATTTCATCTTCGACGAAATGTGTTTGGTGTTTTACACATTCACAACCAGCAGATGCCGCCAAATCAACCATATGTTTTGCCAGATCAAGATCACCGCCATGATTAATACCAATTTCAGCAATGACAAGCGGGCTTTCATCTAATCCAACCCTACGATTTCCAATTAACATCTTTTACTCTTCCCGATTTTTGTCATGTGCCACTTGCGCACAAGCTAAGGACAGGGCGATCGCGCTCCACATAAATATATTATTCCACTGACCAAAAAAATCTGCATTGCTCTTTATGGGCCAAAACAGACCAAAGGGCGCTATGAAACAAGTAACAATTAAGATGTTGTTAGCCTTCAGCCTAGCGGCCTTAAAACAATAATAAACCAGCGCGCAAACAAACAAAATACCAAAAACCAATCCAATGATGCCTGTTTCAGATGCCATTTGGATATAAAAATTATGGGGATGTGGATGACATTCTAACAAAGGATTACGGGCAATAAAGTCAGCACATAAATGACGGTAATTGCCTGTGCCAATCCCAAATAAGGGATTTTCTAAGAACGATATAATACCAGGCGCCATGGTATTGTAATAAACGCTATGAGGACCTGTTGGGATATTTTCCAGGAAATGCGTGACATAGCGCCACCAAACTTTTGGAAAGAAAAAATATGTCACAACAAGCTGCCCTGCCAAAGCCAGAGACAAGACGCCAATCATTTTAACATTAGGCCTATAGATAATAAGCGTCATGAGAAGTGCGCAGACAACAAGGATGAAATTCACTCTTTCCCCTGTAATAAAAACGCCAAATACACCAGAGAGCAAAAACAGAACAAACCAGAACTTGTGAGGATGATGCGGGGTATTCACAATGGTCATAGCCAACACGAATACTGGAAGCCCCACCTTAGCGATGTAATTTCCAGGTACCAGATCACCATAGGGCCAAGACAAGCGCCCGCCAATCTGACCAACCAGAAATAATTCGGC
>JBMHDH010000060.1:0-6755 GCA_049889495.1 Puniceispirillaceae bacterium (SeqCode)
ATATGGTATCAGGCAAAGCCACCAGCTTTGTGGGGCCGATGATATATGGCTGGCTTGTGCTGGCCACAGATAATGAGCGTGCTGGCATGGGGGTTGTGGTCGCTTTGATTTTGCTTGGCTTTATCCTATTGCCCAAAGCGACAAAATCGTAAAAGCACGTGATAAGGCACAACCAATTAAGCAGAAAAATTCTCAGCGCGTAATTTGGCGCGCAGCTCATCAAGCACGACTGCTTTGCCATCTTGTTCAACATGCCAGAACGTCCAGCCATTACAGCTTGGGGCATCTTGTAATTGTGCGCCAAGCGTATGGATTGTCCCTGCCATATCCTTGCCACCCCGCTTTTTCAAGGCCTTTAGCGTGCCATCAGCACAGACTTGCGCTGAGAAGCGGCGCTTTTGATCAAAGATTTTGTCACCAACACCAATCCAGCCGCGTTCTACCAGCGCCCCAAATGGCACACGTGGTTCTGCTTTTTTGGTCTTGGTATCAAGCAGTTGTGAATCTGTCACAGGCGCAACCGCAGCAATACGCTTTTTCGCGACCTCTACATAGGCTGCATCTTGCTCAATGCCAATGAAATGACGGCCAAGCTTCTTTGCAACAGCGCCTGTTGTACCTGTGCCAAAGAATGGGTCTAGCACCACATCGCCGCGCTTTGTTGAAGATAGGATAACACGTGCTAATAAATTTTCAGGCTTTTGCGTCGGATGGGCTTTTTTGCCATCACTACCTTTGATACGCTCAGCGCCTGTGCAAAGAGGCAATGTCCAATCAGAGCGCATCTGCAAGCCTTCATTCAAAGCCTTCATCGCTTCATAATTAAAAGTGTATTTTGAGGATTCTGATTTCGACGCCCAAATCAAAGTTTCATGCGCATTCGTAAAACGACGCCCTCTGAAATTTGGCATCGGATTGGTTTTGCGCCACACCACATCATTTAACATCCAATAGCCAAGATCTTGTAATTGGACGCCAAGACGGAAAATATTGTGATAAGAGCCGATCACCCAAATCGCACCATGTGGCTTTAGAATACGGCGGCATTCGCTGAGCCACGCTTTGCACATGGTATCATAGGCCGCAAAGCTATCGAACTGATCCCATTCATCATCAACCGCATCCACAAGCGATTGATCAGGGCGGTGCAACGCGCCAGATAATTGCAGATTATAAGGCGGATCGGCAAAGACAAGATCAACAGATTCATCAGGCAGTTTTTTCAACTGCGCGATACAATCACCATGATGAATCACATCTTTTTTCAAATCACTACTCATAGCCAAATAAGCCCTATTTCATTCGTTGTTGTTACCAAGAAACATCAAGGAATCACTATAAGTCAATGAATTATATGAATTTTTTTAACAAACACTATATGTTGTGTTTGAACGCTGCAAAAACAAACCTTATCTTGTAATGCCTCATCAGGCTCTCACGCCGTCACGCAAAATGCGCTACCCCATATTTGCTGTTTCGCATCTATGGGTTTTTTAAAGGCGCATGGCATCAGCTAGATGGCAATCTTTTCTTGATGGGGGCAAAAGATCTGCGGTGGTGGGGGGTGATCCCATGCCTATCAAGGCCCTGCTGATGGGCTTTGGTGCCATAGCCTTGATTACTATCCCACCCGTAATGGGGATAGTCGCTATGCAACTCTGCCATGATCGCATCTCTTGTTTGTTTGGCAATCAGTGACGCTGCTGCAATCGATAAAATACGCCCATCGCCCTTTACATAGGCTGTGGCAGGATATTGAAGCGGCGGCACAAGGTTACCATCGACCAATACAGCGCCAATTTGGCACGTGCCCGCCATCGCCAACCCAAGCGGATCTATCTGCAATAACCGCTTTGCTAGCCTATCAACTGCGCGACCCATAGCCGCAAAATTGGCTGGCAAAATACCAAGCGTGTCAATCTCATCGACAGATGCGGTTGCTGCCTCAAAATCATGAAACCCGCGGTCATGCAAATCACGTAATTGCGCTTCGATATCACTGCGTTTTTTGGCACTAATCTTTTTGCTGTCATGTAGGCCTTTTGGCATTTTATCCTGAGACCGAGGGTCAATCCAAAAGGCAGCAGCACATACAGGACCTGCCCATGGGCCGCGCCCTGCCTCATCCACGCCAATGATATAGCCTTTTGAAAGCAGGCTCTCTTCGATGCGATAATCAGGAAAAGACTGTGCGGCGGTCATCAGATCATGATGGCTTTCGTGCCTGTATGCCCTGTTCGGTCAAACGCGGCATGATCTCGACGAAATTGCACGGGCGGTGACGATAATCAAGCTGATGGACAAGCAAATCATCCCAGGCATCACGGCAAGCAGATGGCGAGCCTGGCAAGCCAAATAAATAGGTGCCACCTGCCACACCTGCCAGCGCGCGGCTTTGCAAGGTGGATGTGCCAATTTTCTGGAAAGACAAAAAGCGGAACATTTCACCAAAGCCTTCAATTTCCTTCTCAAAGACAGCGCGCAATGCTTCAGGGGTCACATCACGACCTGTTAGGCCTGTCCCACCTGTGGAAATAACAACATCACATTGCCTATCTGAAATTAGGGCCTTCAGACTTGTGATGATGTCCGCTTCATCATCTTTGACAATCTCACGGCTATGCAATTTATGACCTGCCTCTTGCAAACGCGCGGCCAGCAAATCGCCTGACTTATCATCCTCTAATGTGCGGCTATCTGAGACAGTTATCACTGCGATAGACACAGGCACAAAATCACGTGTGGTATCAATCCCCATGATGATCACTCCTATCAGCTTGGATGTGCGACTTACTCTGCTGTGGCCTTTGATACTAACAGACGTGTATCAACAGCGCTATGATCTGTGACATGGGCGCGCAAAGCAGGGGTCTTTTGGTCAAATTGCGTGCGGTACATCCATAGATTGGTCAAAACCGCTTTCACATAAATACGTGTCTCTCTGGCAGGAAGCGATTCCACAAATAGCATCATATCATCTTTATGCTTCATGCCTTTGAGCCATTTATTCAGATTGCCAGGCCCGCCATTATAAGCAGCAAGCATCTTAGCCAAATTATTATCAACCACAGGTTCATCAAGCAGATGCTGGATATATTGCTGACCTAATTGGATATTAAAATTGGGGTCATATAATTTATGGCGCTCTGTTGTACGCAATTTGCGGTTTTTGGTGATAAAGGCTGCGGTGGCTGGCATGATTTGCATCATCCCTGCGGCTTTTGCACGGCTTTTGGCGCCTGCTGAAAAACCAGATTCTTTGCGAATGATGGCAAAAACCAAAGCTTCATCAACATATAGTTCTGTATCAAGCGCAAGACGCGGATAAAGACCGCCTAGAATTTCTTCACCTGTTTCATATTTGTGATAATCAGAAACACGAAAAGCCAGATCAGCCATACCCTGTGCGACAGCAAAGCTGATAAGCTCTTTGCGCAAGCGCTCTGGCATCTCTTTATAAAGATAGCGGATTTCGCGCGAGGCTTCATAATAATTGCCAAGCTGCAGCATCGCCAGCGCCCGACGACCGCCTTTTTGGCGCAAAAGCCAGCCAAGCAAATCCTCTTGTGCTTCTGGCAGGCTAAAATCAACAAGATTGGTCTGGCCTGTTAATTGCATCGCCATCACCCCGTAATAGGTGGTGGGATAAGACAGCGCGATATCAAGATAAGATAGCGCAAGCGGCACATCACCATCACGCATGAAAGCGCGATAAGACCAATAGGCCGCCCCTGCACGAAGCGGGGCTGGCGCATCTTCGATCTCAGCAAGCGTAATGAAAAAGCTTTTGGCAAGCGGATATTGGCTGTCTCGCCATGCCGCTAGACCACCCGCCCAATAGCCCATCCATGCTTTCTGTCTGCCAGCGCCAATCGCATGACGCGCTGCGCGAATGGCTTTTTGATCAAGCCCAAAAATAAAATAGGCATGCGCAATCTCACCACGTAATTGGCCTTCTTCTATTTTGGTTAAATAGCGCAAGGTTGAAGGCTCTGAGAGATAGGCGTTACCTGCTGTTGGCGCGCGACTTCTGATAAAGCGACGCACTTTTGAAGCAATAGCGCGTGTCTGGCGCGGTGAAATACGCCCCGCGCTAGATTGCGGAATACGGGCACGATAGCTATGTAAATCAGAATGGCCAATCCCGTTTAAATAGCCCTTTTTCGGTGCTTTTGGCATCTTGGCATTGGCTGGTTTCCGCTTTTTTGCCAGCCAGCTGATACGGCTAGCAGCAGGGTGATCATTATAATGACTAAGCCAATTTGATAATTCTTTGAAACTCGAACGCCACGCTGTTGGATGCAAATATTTTTGCGATAACACATGGCCCATCAATAACGGGTTATCAACATCTGGGATAATTTTCGCCGCTGTTTTGATATTGCCTGCTTCTTGTAGGTCAAAAATATCTTGATACAGCAGCACATCCGCATCAGATAAGATTTTCAACCTAGGATCATCTAGCGCCACTGCGTTTGCTGGCATGATGGTTGTAAACAGAGCAAAAAGGCCACCCAAAAAGCTGGCAAACAACTTGCCAAAAACACGGGCAAACAACTCGGCAAAATAAGAGCGCAAGCAAAAGCGATTATGACAAAATTTCACGATATCGAATGCCATAATAAGCCTTGATGAAAAAATTGGGATAATTATGCCACATAGTTATGAGGTAATCATTGCGCCAATTCAAGAGCCTTGCGACGCAAAAGCAATAAATCTTTAAAGACAAAGTTTTTGTGATGTGGGGCACGCAATAAGTAGCCCGGATGCAAACACGGCAATAAGGGCACAGTCACATCAGCATGACCAGTGAGGCGATAATCAAAAAACTTGCCGCGCAATTTCATGATGCCGTCTTGTGTTTGCAGCAACATTTTTGTCGATGTGCCGCCTAGCGCCAAAATCACATCAGGGGCTACAAGCTGAACATGCTTTTCAACAAAAGGACGCATCATTTCGACCTCTTCCTCTGTCGGGGTGCGATTGCCAGGGGGACGCCATGGCATGATATTGGTGATATAGACAGATTGCCTATCAAGCCCCACAGAAGCGAGCATTTGGTCAAGCAACTGACCTGCGCTGCCAACAAAGGGGACACCCATCCTATCTTCATCCTTGCCAGGCGCCTCGCCAATAATCATGATTTTGGCCTGTGCATTCCCATCACAAAACACAAGATTGCTTGCGGTGCGTTTTAACTCACATTTATCAAAATCAGCCAAAGCCTGTTTGAGGCCATCTATCGTTGTGATAGCCCCCATATCATCTATCGTCTCTTTATTAGGGTTTTCCATGGGTGATGCTTGTGGCATGGCTGGCGCAGATGCTTTTAAGGGCGCTTGTGCTCCTATTTGGGCTGTTTGCTGCTCAGGCTCTGGCATTTGATCTGGCATTGGATTTGGCATTGGCGCTGTGGTCATTTGGGCCGCTAATTCTGCCATTGTCACGCGCCAAGCATCACTATCTTTGGGGTTATCAATCAACGCATCAGCGCAGCCTGTTTCCACCTGCCAAGAAAGTGCTTGTAAAAGTGCCTCTTTATTCATCTCTTCGATTGTCAAGATTTCTTCCATCTGGCATTTTTCATTTGTGTAATCGGTCTAATGGTGACATAGACAGAACAAAGGGTAAATTCAATAATTGTATCAGCAATGACAATTTTGAATCCAAGGGTGTAATTTTATAATGACATTGCTTTTTTGCATAAATAGACAAGAGCAGTCATAAGCAATGAATGAGGTCGAATGATGGAACGTGAATCCATGGAATTTGATGTCGTGATTGTCGGCGGTGGCCCATCAGGTCTATCAGCTGCTATCAGACTAAAGCAACGCGCCGCAGAAGAAGGCAAATCAATCGAAGTATGCTTGATCGAAAAAGGATCTGAGGTTGGTGCCCATATTCTATCTGGCGCTGTGTTAGAGCCGCGTGCCTTAAATGAACTTATCCCTGATTGGGCTGATAAGGGCGCGCCACTTGATACACCTGTTGAAACAGATAAATTCATGTTCCTGACCAAATCAGGCCAGTTTCAGCTACCAACACCGCCACAGATGAATAATCATGGTAATTATATTATCTCTTTAGGCAATTTCTGCCGCTGGCTTGCTGAACAAGCCGAAGCTCTTGGCGTTGAGATTTATCCAGGCTTTCCTGCTGCGCATGTCATCCATGATGATAATGACGCTGTCATTGGCGTTGGCACAGGTGATATGGGCATTGGTAAAGATGGTGAAAAAACCGATAATTATATGCCTGGCATGGATTTGCTTGCCAAGCAGGTTATCTTTGCCGAAGGCTGTCGTGGTCACCTGACGAAAGGCCTGTTCGAAACATTTGATTTGCGTGAAGGTAAAGACCCGCAAACCTATGCGATCGGCATCAAAGAATTATGGGATATTGATCCTGCCAAATCAAAGCCGGGCACTGTTTGGCACTCTGTTGGCTGGCCACTTTCAACAGATACCTATGGTGGCTCATTCCTGTATCACCTCAATGGCAATCAAGTTGCCGTTGGCTATGTGGTTGGGCTTGATTACGCAAACCCGCATCTATCACCTTTTGAAGAGTTCCAGCGTTTCAAAACCCATCCAAAGGTAAGAGACGTCTTTGAAGGTGGTCGCCGTGTTTCTTATGGCGCACGTGCTTTGAATGAAGGTGGCTTCCAATCAGTGCCAAAACTAACCTTCCCTGGTGGGTGCTTGGTTGGTTGTACGGCTGGCTTTTTGAATGTGCCAAAAATCAAAGGCACACAT